>NZ_JBFRPB010000033.1:0-197933 GCF_041471785.1 Vibrio sp. 10N.261.51.C6
GAAGTAATACATCACTAATTAAATGGGGGATTAATTGGATATCAAAAAATTAAATCTAGTTAAGTTTACATCATTTAAACTTCGTCAATATATTTCCAATACTAAATTGAATTAAATCACCAATTAAATTTATATGGTGATCCAAATCTTTAGTTTGATTTATTTTGGTTAACCAATAACCCGTTAATTATTAAAATTGGTCATGTACTTATTATTATACTAACAATAGGATCGTGACCATGAAGCGTCTTACCCTGACACCTATAGCAATCGCGTTGCTTCTTGCAGGATGCAACTCATCTGATAGCGACAATAACTTCCAACAACCCCAAGTTCACTCTCGTGTTCATGATGTATTGAACGTTGAAGGTTACCAATTCCGAGATTCTAACGGCAATGGAACACTTGAACCCTTTGAAGACTGGCGATTATCTCCAGAAGAGCGAGCAGCAGACTTGGTTAGCCGAATGACGCTAGATGAGAAAGCCGGCATGATGCTCATTGACACCTTAAACTCGTCCAAAGGTGGGCTCGTTAGTAGTAAAGGGCAAGACATGATTGGCGATGCCCAAATGACGCGCTTTATCTTCCGTAACAGCGTAGTTGAAACACCTACCAATGCGCCTGATTGCGATTCAGGCCGTTCAGGTTGTCAGATAACCCCAACAGAAGCTGCCCAGTTCATGAATAGTGTTCAAGAACTGCGTGAACAGACGCGAATGGGTATCCCCGCTCTATTCAAATCCAATGCTCGTAACCACATAGATCCATCAGCTAAAGCAGGGATCAACGTTTCTTCAGGTGCCTTTTCTGCTTGGCCTAAAGAGGCAGGTTTAGCAGCCACTCGCGACATGGATTTAATCACTGAATTTGCAGGTATCATGAATGAAGAATGGTCTTCAATTGGCCTACGCAGTATGTACGGATACATGATGGATTTGGCGACAGAACCTCGTTGGTACCGAGTACACGAAACCTTTACCGAAGATGCAGATTTAGCGTCTGACATTATGCGCTCACTTATCAAAGGGTTGCAGGATGGCGGTGAGGTCAACGAAGACAGTATCGCGCTAACCATCAAACACTTCCCTGGTGGCGGTCCACAAGAAAACGGTGGTGACCCACATTATGACTTCGGTAAAAACCAAGTCTATCCAAAGAACAATTTTGATTACCACCTAAAACCGTTTATTGCTGCGATTGAGGCTGGCGCTTCTTCAATCATGCCTTACTACGGCATCCCTGTAGATCAAAAGTGGATGCCAAACGATGTTGGTATGTCCTTCTCAAAAGGCATTGTTACCGACCTTCTCAGAGACGAATTGGGCTACACAGGTAACGTGAACTCAGATACCGGCATTATTGGTGAGCGAGCATGGGGTGTAGAACACAAAACGATTGATGAGCAGGTTGCCATGGCGGTCGAAGCTGGAGTCGATGTTCTTTCAGGTTTCCATGATAAAGAAGTCATCGTGAAACTCGTGGAAAAAGATCTGCTTACCGAAGAGCGTGTCGACCTATCAGTCACACGCTTACTTGAAGAACAATTCAAGCTTGGCCTTTTCGAAAACACTTACGTTGATGAGAAAAAAGCCCAAGAGATTTTAGGCAACGAGAAGTACCAAGAACGCGCTGATTACGCACAGAAAAAGTCTGTCGTCTTACTTCAAAATACCAATAAGACTTTACCTCTAGCTGAATCAACCGCACAAAATCCTGTTGCTCTGTATGTCATGGGAATGGACGAAAACATTGCAGGAGACGACAAGTACAACTTTACCGTGACTTCTGGAGATTACGAAGCGGGAGAAACGCGTCCACCAGTACCAGCCGATACGGACTATGCGGTTATTCGTGTTCGCGTATCTAACGAAGGCTCAGATCCTGATCTTATCTTTGGTGGCGCGAACCCAGATGAACTCGATATTCTTGCGTTCAGTGAAATGGCTACAGCTGCATCTTGGCATATTGAACCAAGCCTAAGCGACATTAAAGCCGTTATGAACGAAGTGGGCGCTGACAAAACGGTATTGTCCATCAACTTTAGACAACCCTTCGTGCTAGACGATCAAAGTAATCTTAAGCAAGCCGGTGCCGTGATCGCCACATTTGGTGTCTCGGACAGCAACCTAATGGAAGTACTTTCAGGCAACTTTGCTCCTCAAGGAAAACTGCCATTTGCTTTAGCGAACAGTGCCCAAGCCATTCAAAACCAAGACTCAGACTACCCTGGGTATGATCAAGCCGACACCCTTTACCCGTTCGGACATGGTTTAAGTTACGAATAATATTTGAGCTAATTCAGGCAGTGTTGAGCACTGCCTTTCCTTCTTAGATACCAAGGACAAAGTCATGGAACATATCTTACAACTGGGTTGGGATGATCACGCTATTCCACATAAAATCTGGATAGAACAATACTACGATGGGTGTCGTATCTGCTTGAAAGTCGTAAAAGACGTTGAGCCAGAAATGCTCTCATTGATTGTTCCAAATATTGATGTGCAAACCACTCATAAGGCGTGGCAAGGCAAAGCGACGAACATTACACCAGCCTATGATGACGGCGTGTTGTTCACTCAAACTCGCTCGCTATTCAATTTGCCTCATGGCTGCGTGATTTGGGCGGTAACACATATCCAGATGCAAAACGGCTTAAAAATGTCGGCAGACAAATTGTGCTTCGTACCAAAATACAGCAATCAAGATTCTTGTTTTAAGGTTCCAGCATAACGTAACAACAAGCCGAGTCGCTTATCCAACTTGGCGCTAATCTGCGAAGAACCATAAAAAAGGCCAGCGTATACACGTTGGCCTTACTTCTGTCTGTCTGTCTGTCTGTCTGTCATCAGGATTAAGCACTAATCAATCAACACCAACGAATCGATGGCATTGGATTCATTTAGATATCTCATTCTTGGCGGGCATTTGGCACCCGTAATAAGACAATGCTCATTCTAAAAAGACGAAATAAATTTAAAAAAACTTATTTCGCCGTTTTGATCATCGTAGCTCGCGGTTTACAGCTGAGGTTCTTGGGTCTTATTGACTATGAGGTCGCGAAGCCATTTGTGGCTTGGTTCAGAATCAAAGTAACGGTGCCAAAGCAAAAACAAACCACCGGGAACCAACTCAATAGGAATCGGCTTCATCACCAGTTCGCCACTCTCAATATAGTCACGAACCGAGTTGTACGGATAACACATCAGCAAATCGCTTTGTTTGCACAGCTTTACTGCGCTGGTGATGTCCGACACGTTGGCGGCTTTGTTAATTTGAAGCTGTTTGGCTTGCAAGATTTCCAGTAGCAACCAGTCGCCAACGCCACCGGTCACCAACTGAATATGACGGTATTTAAGGAAGGCTTGCAGATTCCACTCTTCTTGAAGTACTGGGTGATCATTTCGCATCAAGCACACAGAGTAATCTTGCAGCAACTCGACGTGGTTTAGCTCGGCAGGGATATTTTGAATGTGGGTGCTAGCCCTTTCATCGAGCTCAAAAATTCCAATCCCGAAATCGACCTCACGCTTTAGTAAGCGCTTAAAGGTTTCGCTGCTCCAAGTAGTGCTGTTTACCGTAATGTTCGGCGCATCTGCTAGCGCGTTAGGCATAAATTTAGGGTAAATCGCGGTATAAGCGGTTTCAACAAGATCGATATTAAAAGTACGTTCGCTGTCTTTCGGCTCAAAAATGTCCGGCACGGTTAGCTGTTCAACTTGCAGAAGGATTTGATGAATTTTAGGCGCTAAAGAGGTGGCTTTCGGTGTTGGAAACAGGCCTTTTGACTCACGTTCAAACAAAGGGTCGTCAAACAAAGAACGCAGCTTAGTGAGTTGTTTACTCACCGCAGACTGACTAAGGAACAATCGCTCTGCCGTTTTGCTCACGCTGCGCTCTTCAAGCAACACGTGTAAACACAGCAGTAAATTCATATCACATTTGAGTAAGCTTTTAACATCTACCATGATATTCCTTAGATTCAGATTAATGATGACTTTATGTCACTTTAAATCATATCACAAACTTGTTAATTTAAGCCCATGTAACCTATGAGTTAATAACTCAAAAAATAATAGACCTAAGGAATACTCATGAACTTTCTAGCACTCCCTAAGATTGATCTGCACTGCCACCTAGACGGAAGTGTTCGTCCAGACACCATTATTGATCTGGCGAAACAGTACGGAATCGAACTTCCAGAAGACCGTGAAGCGGTAGTAAAGTCTCTAACAGTGCCTGAAGATTGCAAAAACCTTGATGAGTACCTAGCTTGCTTTAGCCTGCCACTGCAAGTGATGCAAACGGAAGAAGCGATTGAGCGTATCTCTTTTGAGCTTTACGAAGACGCAGCACTAGAAAACGTTAAGTACCTAGAAGTTCGTTTTGCACCGATTCTTCACGTAAACAAGGGCTTGTCTCTTGATGCAATCATCGCAAGTGCGGTTAAAGGCATGAAGCGTGCAGAAGAGAAATACGACATTAAGGGCAACTACATCATGTCTGTACTTCGTATGTTCCCGAAAGACTCAATCAAAGATGTAATCGACGCTGGTAAACCATACCTTGGTAAAGGCGTGGTTGCGTTTGATATTGCAGGCGGTGAAAAGCCGGGCTTCTGCGCTGAATTCCCTGAGTACACGCAATACGCTATTGAACAAGGCTACCGTGTGACGGTTCACGCAGGTGAGCAATGGCATGGTCAGAACGTTTACGATGCAGTCACACTGCTTGACGCTGAGCGTATCGGCCACGGTGTCCACATCCAAGGTAACGAAGACGCGTACAACATCGTTAAAGAGAAGCAGGTTGCGCTTGAAACTTGCCCAACAAGTAACGTGCAAACTAAATGTATTCACAAATTCAGCGACCACCCAATTGCTGAATTCAAGAAAGACGGCATCGTTGTAACGATCAACACAGACAACCGCACTGTGTCGAACACAACCATGACTAACGAAGTGAAGCGTGTATGTGAAACGTTCGGTCTAACACAAGAAGACTACGCAGAGATCTACAAGTACTCTGTAGAGAGCGCTTTTGCTTCAGACGAAGTGAAACAGCACCTAATGGGTTTCGTTGAGCAAATCTAATTGGTAAAGCGCGCCTTTTGCTGAATAGCTGGGCTCACTTAGCATTAATGCTTAAAGGTACAAAACAGGAAGAGAAAGGCTTAGGCTTTTCTCTTTTTTTATGTCCAATTATCCGTATTCTAATATCGATGTTGACGAATGGGATGCAAACAATGAAAACAGAACTCGAGAAAATGCTGTCCGGCGAGATTTTTGATGGCGCAGACCATGAGGTAGACCACATGCGCACTCACGCCAGCAAGGCGCTATCAGACTTGAATCAATGTTCAGACGATACTCAACTGCCAAGTCTTCAGGCTAATCTGTTTGGTAAAGTAGGAAGCAGCGTTGTCCGTCCTCCTTTTCATTGCGAGTTTGGCAAAACCATCGAGATCGGTGACGACACCTTTATCAACATGAACGTGGTGATGCTTGATGGCGCGAATATCAAGATTGGTAACAATGTATTGATAGGGCCAAGTGCCCAGTTTTACACAGCCTCCCACTCACTGGATTATCTCAGCCGCCGTAAGTGGGAAACTTTCTGCCTACCTATCACAGTCGAAGACGATGTGTGGATTGGTGGAAACTCAGTCATCAACCAAGGCGTTACGATTGGCGCTCGCTCTGTTATCGCAGCGAACTCAGTGGTTAACAATGATGTACCACCAGATTGCCTGTACGGCGGCACTCCAGCCAAGTTGATTCGGCATTTGAATGCCGAACAAACTCGCGATTAAACAAGAAAGCGCGTATCCAAATCTAAAAAAGAGCGATGTTTCAATAGCATGGCTCTTAATCTAATTATCAGCGTTGTTTTATCGCACACTTGTTCACCGCGAATTTGAAGCACGACAGCCGCAACTAAAACCAGCGCTGATATAGTCAAAAACAAGAATGCAACGATAGACTTAGGTGGGTATCTTTTCATTTTCTACACCCTCAAATTTTACTGCTCCATAAAGCAAAAAACCCAGCGAAAAATCGCTAGGTTTCAAATATAAAAAATGAGGTAATACAAGTTTACTTCAGCGGGTCATTGTCCGGCAGTGCCTTATGAAGCCAGAGTGCTAAACGCTTCTTGATGTTCGCGCCATCAAGCTTATCGTCCGGTAACGGTGTGATCTGATTGACTTCAACCAGGAACAAGTACACCGCTTTAACCTTTATCGGTTGGGATGAATTTGGTAAATCAAAACCTTGTAGCTTTGCCATCTTAAAACCGACTTCAACTGCTTTTTTTACCAGCTTATCTTCATTAATGATCTTCGCGGTTTTCGACATATCATCTCCATCATCTTTATCGAATGAATATTGAGTATATCAAACCGAAAAATTCACAAGATTACTTCGCTCTCAATTTGAGGAGTCACTTTGATAAATAACATAAAACGAATAACAGGCTCTAGGATGACTCTAATTCGCTTGATAGTTACGCCACCAATACCTGTACGCAAACGGTCTCTTAACAGAACACTCAATAAATGAGATCTTAAGTCAAAAAACAAAAATTCGAATAATATTTGACTTAGCATTCCAAAGAATACGGAATATTATGATGTTCATTTTGAAAGTTAAAATTCAATAAAAGATCAATAAACTGCTGTTATTTAACTGGTTTAATACTAATTCGACTTAGATCTTATTTACAACCAATTGTAACCAATTGTTATTTACAAAATACTCACTAAGAAAATAGAATAAATCCACTAATTTTATACTGGTGTTGAAAATGCGTTACCTCTGGGCTTCATTCTGTCATAAAAATCCAATTCCGGGTCGAATTGTTCATATCCTTGTTATGTTGATAGCGCTAGCTTCTATCACCATTCCATTGATTTCAAAAGACGCCACAACCATCTTAACTTCACTGTGTGCTGCTCTAGTCTGTTTCGTCGTTTTTGTCTTCTTTGCGCTCGCCGACAAAATGCGCTCAAGCATGCATTAATCAACCAATCAGTTCTCTATCACCAAGCATTCTCTTTTTAAAAATTCATTATAAAATGCTGGTTACCAAATACGGAAAAGCCCAAAGTTATTAGCTTTGGGCTTTTCTTCTATAGCGAATTCTTACATATTCCAAATAGCCTGTAGTTAGAAATTACAGCTATCAATCTGGCATCACTACGATACCCATACTTTCAAGCAGTTGTTCTTGTTGCCAAGCAACGATTTTAATCCCCGATGTGTCTACCTTGCGAGGATCTAACCCTTCTAATTCAGCATGGCATAAATTAGCACCTTGCATACTAAATTGCCCCCATACATCTTCCGAGAACACACCTCGGCTGAGATCAGACTCTTTCAGTGACGCTCCGCCAAGGTAAGTACCTATCCAGCGGTTTTCAAATAACTCACACTTCTCTAAACAAGCTTGCTCCAAGTTGGCGTATGACAGGTTACAGCCCGTAATATACGCGGAGCAAAAATACATTCTATTGCTTACCTGGTTGGCAAAGTTAGCACGAGTAAAGTTCGCCCCTTTCAGGTCACAATCACGTAACTCAATACCGTAGCAATTCGCGTTGCTAAAATTCGCCATCGCCAACTGACAGTTCTGAAAACTTGCATCACGCAAATCTGCAACATCGAAGTGGCATCCCTCAATATCGCCTTGTTCGATAAACTTACAGTTAATAAACGTTGCATCACGTAAGTTCGAACGTCTGAAATCACAACGGATAAACGTACAGGCTGTAAATGTAAGCTCTGATAAGTCTTGCTGAGCAAAATTGTGGTGATGATAAGTGCTGTTATTGGTGTCCATTTAGCCCCCTAAAGAAATTAAGCTAAGACTACCATTGCGATCTTAAGAAAACACCAAATTAAAAACGAACAAAAACAGCAACTTAAAACACCCAAATTTAGCCATTTTAAGGCACCAAACAGGCCCTTTAAGGTTGTTATTTTCGATTTATAGGATGTGCTTATCTTGAAAAAAGTTTTGTCGCTTAGAAGTGCCAATAAGAGAAAAAGTTACTTTGACGAAACGAGTCAATTATTGACCGCGTCCTAACGCGCTAGACTGGACGGTTGGTATGTTGCTCGTTACACTATTCCTCATTCTCAGCATAAAGAGTAAGAACAATGAAAGACATGCGACAAGCTATGCTCGATGCAGGATTTAGCCTTATTAATGAACACGGGTTTGCTGGTGTTGGCCTGATGAAGATCATCAACCAAGCGGAAGGCACGAAGGGTTCTTTTTACCACTACTTTAAATCCAAAGAGCACTTTGGTGAGATCCTTCTTACTAACTACTTTGATGAGCATCTCGCTAAGCTGGATGACTTTTTAAGTGATGAATCGCTTTCTCGTCGTGACCGCGTTAAAGCCTATTTCGAGTTTTGGTGTGCGTCGAAACTGACTGAAGACTTCAATATCCAATGTCTTGTTGTAAAACTGGCGGGAGAAGTATCTGGGTCTGCAAACCCGTTGCAATCGACCATGGCAGAAGGCGCAGAAAAGATAATCCTGCGTATGGCAAAGCTGTTTGAAGAAGGCAATGAGGCCGGTGATTTCACTATCGCAGAGCCCGAATCGCTATCTCGAACGCTTTATGGTTTATGGCTTGGCTCAACGCTCATGGCCGCCATGCAGCGTAACCGTTCGATTCTAAACAATGCCATGGAAGAGACTCTTCTCGCCATGAGCCCAGCCCAAGAATCGGCTGACTAGATACCCGTTACCAAATACCAAATACCAAATACCAAGAGGCTCGCACAATTTAGCGAGCCTTCTATCTAACTTAAATCTTGATTGAATCCATTCACGCCTACTCCATTACCCCAGACGAGACGCAATATTATTGGCTTTGAATAAGCCCTTAATAACCGGGTCGATATGCTTGAAGAAGCTCAGCCATCCTTCACAGAGATAATTTAACCCTGCCTCACCATCGCGGCTTTTGATGATGCGGTTTTTGGGGCACTCGCCATGGCATGCAAATTTAAACTCACAGGCTTGGCATTGTTTCGGCAGAGACTTCTGTTTGGCGAACCCAAAACGCTGCTGCTTTGACGAAAAGGCTAAAGATGAAAGTGCTTGTTCCTGAATATTACCTAACTGAAATTCAGGAAATACAAAATGGTCACATGAGTACACATCGCCATTGGGCTCAACCGCTAACCCTTTGCCACAGATCTCACTCAGCGTGCACATGGTGCTTTCTCTGCCCATCCATACACCGACAAAATTTTCAAAGTACGGCACTAACACTCGACCAAAATCGTGTTCAAACCACTCATCAAAAACGGTAGTGAGGAATTGTCCCCATTGCGCAGAGCCGACACTCCACGGTTCAACCTCGCCTGATACGGGAATGATCGCTTGTTGGTTGCTCAACCATTTATTGTTGGTGTGAGCTTCGCGCTTATCGACGACAGGAATAAACTGCAATTGCTTCGAACCCACTTCATCGCGTAGAAAGCGATAGACCTCTAATGGATACTTACCTGTCACATCATTCACGCAGCTTAGAGTCGCGAACTCGACGTTATGTTGTTTCAAGTAGCGAATGCCACGCATTGTTTGAGAAAAAGTGCCTTTGCCTGCACGGTTAGTTCGGTAGTGATTATGTAGGTGCTCTGGTCCATCAATACTCACGCCAATGATAAAGTCATTGTTCTTGAAGAACTCACACCACGCATCATTCAGTAACGTGCCGTTGGTTTGAAGGTCATTGCTGATCTTACTGTAGCTAGGACAATATTTTTTCTGCAGCTCGACGACCTTTTGAAAGTACTCAAGCCCCAACAAAGTAGGTTCTCCACCATGCCAAGAAAAGATGATTTCAGGCGTATTCTGCCCTTCTATGTACTGCTTGATATAACGCTCTAATAGAACTTCATCCATCGTATATTGAGAGCCTTTTGGGTAATCAAGCAGCTGTTGTTTTTCTAAATAATAACAGTAGGTGCAACTGATATTACACACCGCCCCAATCGGTTTTGCTAACGCCTGAAGTTTGCAGTGTGCTTTGCCATTGAACTGCGGAACTGAACTCAAATTTGATAGCGATAATGTCGTCATGAAGAGTGCCTCGATGTAAAAGTTATTGTATTAGCCAAAACAATTCGTAATTCCTTTATACGGTGTTCATCGGCCAACCAAGCTTGATGGCATTAGGTTGGCCGAGTGATTTTTTCCTCTATTTCACGTTTTCAAACGGGTTCCACGCTTCGTCAACCGGGACGATGTTTTGCGCTTTTTCGTACTCTTGATATTCAGCGACCATTTCAAGGAACAGATCTGGCATTTCATTTCTCAAGTCATGTTGCTCGGCTGGGTCTTTCTTGGTGTTGTATAAGTGCCACTCACTGTCGCCACCCATTCCCGTAGAGATTCGAATGATCTTGTAATCACCTTTTAGCAAAATCCCGCTACCAAACAATTCAAATGGAATCGCATTATCGGCACTGTGCACCTCTGCCGTTTCACCTTTGAAGTAAGGCAACAAGCTCACACCACTCATCGGCGCCACTTCTCGACCTTGATATTCCGTTCCTGGATGCTCTACCTCTGCAATTTCAAGAATCGTGGCTGCAATGTCTTTCACTTGGGATAAGTCATCTGTTTGAGTTCCCGGCTGTAACGCATCTTCACCTTCTAAAAGCGCTTTGGCTGGCTTAACGATAAATGGCACACGGATACCGCCCTCTGCTGTGTAAGCTTTGTACCAAGATAGGCCACCGGTTGAAGCGCTTGCCCACTCAGGACCCAATGAAACGCTGGAGTTGGCTTTCCCTAGGTTTTCCGTCGAGTTGTCGAAATGATGAGCAGTCCATGTTCGGATCAAATCACTGATATTTTCACCGGTAATATCCGCCGCTTCTGGGCCGTTATCCGCTAGATACATAATGTAGGTATTGTCATATTCGCCGATTTCTTTCAGGTAATCGACTATCTGGCCGACTTGTTGGTCCTGCATTTGCATCATGCCCATCGCGACAGCCATTTTCTTGCCGTACCACTTTTGTTCTTTCTCAGAGAGCGAGTCCCAAGGTCGGCTTAATGCGTTACGATCTGAAATATCGGCGTCTTTTGGAATCACACCCATCTCTTTCATACGTTGGAAACGATCTTCTCGAACCGAGTCCCAACCATGTTCAACGTAGTAATCGACTTTATCTTGATAAGCAGACTCAGGCGCTTGCAATGGCAGGTGAATACCGGTGAATGGGACGTAAGCGAAGAAAGGCTTACCGTCGTCTTTTTTGCTGTCGATCATCTTGATGATCTCGTTGGTGTAAACTTGGTCTGAGTACTCGCCTTTGTACTTGTCCTCAACCACTTCACCGTTACGGTAAGTTGGCTCAACTTCGACGCCGGGAATATCGCCTTTTTGCAGCGCATCCGCTGTCGCGGCATTTTTGGCCGGGAACATCATATCTCGATTAAAATGATTCGAGCCGCCCGCTAAGATACCGTAACTCTCTTCAAAACCTCGATCGTCAGGTAAGAAACCATCGTCGTGCCCCAAGTGCCATTTCCCAGAGAGGTAAGTGTTATAACCACTCTCTTTAAGCAGCGTTGCGACCGTAACCCCTTTCTTGGTGAGGTAACCTTCATAACCCGGCTTGCCAATCGCACCCGGATAGACAGCATAGTCGAAGGTGCCTAGCCCAACCTCGTGGCTATTTGCTCCGGTTAACATCATAGAGCGCGTTACCGATGAGGTTGGTGACGCATGAAAGTTAGTAAACTTAACCCCCTCTTCAGCCAGCGCCATTAGGTTTGGTGTATTGGCTTCTGAGCCATAAGGCTGAGTATCGGCAAAGCCTACATCATCGCCAACAATAACAACAATATTCGGTTTTTCTGATTCAGCCGCAAGAGCAGCACTGCTTGCCGCAGCCATTGCAGTGAAGACTAAAGATTTCTTGAATGTCTGCATAAGACGTTCTCCAATTTCTGTGATTAACTTGTTTCAGTAATTAACTTTTCTGCGAGTAACTTTTTCTGTGAGTAACCTGAGTTAGGATTTGAATTAGTGCGCGGCTTGCGACATCCAATGTAATAAGTCGAGCGCAGGGTCATACTCTTGAGCTGCTGCCATGCCGATCCAGGTGACAGCTTCCGCTTGGCTGGCTTGAACGCCACTTCCAGAGATATACATCAACCCAAGCTGCGTTTGAGCTTCAGGGCTACCGTTGTTGGCTGCGGTGACGAACCACTCCGCTGCTTTTTCGTCATTCTGTTCTACGCCTTCTCCACTCAGATATAAGTAAGCGACAGAGAGCTGGGCATCCAATTGCCCTTGGTAAGCCTCATCCAACAATTGCACGACATCTTGATACTGCTGCGATTGATCCATGGTGGCTGCGTTCTTAGAGCTTTCGCTTCCAACGCTTGCTTTGGCAAAAAACAGAGCAGCCAAAACACCAGTCAGAATCACGGTAGTTAAACGTTTATTGATCATTTATTTCCTCCTCGGGAATAAAGGTCACAACGTCCCTGTCGAATGAATTAGGTGAAAAGTAGGAATGGCGCGATGATGCACAAGCTTGATAGCAATACGTTTTCAATTTTCATAATTGGCTCTCGAGTAATAGTTGTAAGTGAATCAGGGACTGAACTAAATGGTCATAAGATTCAGTCGATTAAGACAGAGACTTAAATCGCTTTCTCAATGATGGTTTCAATCGTCTGTTTCGAGATAGGGTAGAACTGAAAGCAGATGTCTTTTTCAATCGCTTCTGCAATGTTGCTCTTCTCTTGCTCATCAAACTCCCAGCTGCTGAAACGCTTCATCGCACCAACACTCGTTTGGAAGTTGTTTAAAAAATCCAAAACTCGTTGGTAGATCATCTCATCGGTTCCCGTCGTGTCGACAGAGAAAGCTTGAGCTAACTTCGCCGCATTCGGCATATAAAATTCCGGCAGCGCTTCAATCACAACCGGTATCAGCACCGTGTTGGCATCGCCATGTGGAATGTGGCTAATCGCACCAAAGGCGTGAGCACAGTTATGAATCGGAATGCCGCCCAAAGACGAATAGAAAGCAGAGATCGCCATGGTACTTGCTTGAAGAAGATTGCCGCGCGCTGTTAGGTTCTCTGGCTCTTTAAGTGCCAAGGGTAAGTTTTCAACAATCAGTTTTGCCGCCTGAATCCCGTAAGCGTCGGTGAATGCATTACTCATTGGCGAGACAATTGCTTCAACAGCGTGTGTTAGTGCATCCATGGCGGTAGAACGAGTCAGGTGAGCTGGCAGCTTAGTGGTCACCGTTGGATCAAGAATCGCGATATCAGCTTCCAATCCCGATGCGACTAGGCTTGCCTTAATGTTTTCATGTTCGTTGTAAAAAACAGCAATCGGAGAGGCTTCTGCGCCCGTACCAGCCGTTGTCGGAACAGCAATGTGGGGCACTCGAATATCTTCATTGTTTGGCCACACATCCATATGACCACCACCTGCAATTACGGTGCGAATGTCATCTATCTTCTTATGAAATGCGTATTTCACACCTTTAGAAGCATCAATCACGCTGCCGCCGCCAACAGACAAGATCGCATCAGCATTGACGCTGTTTGCAAACTCAATGGCTGCGTTGATGTTGTCGCAAGTCGCGTCTGGCGCGATATCGGTGTACACGCCAACAAGCTGAACCGCTTGTTGGTTCGCTTCCTGATTCGCACTCTGGTTTACAAACAACGCCGAGAACTGCTCAACAAAGCCAAGAGACTCCAAACCTTTATCAGAAAAGAGCACGACTCTTTGCGCACCTAAGCGACCAAACAGAGAAGGGATATTTTCAATGCCGTTCTCTTGAGCATGAACAATGGTTTTAAGTTGAAAGTTAAAATTATTGGTTGTCATGGTGTTTACCTCATTTCTAGTTGATGACTAAACAATAACCAAAACAAACCGGTCGGTCTAGAGTGTAAATGTCAAAGATATGTCAATTAAGATCTTTATGGATCATTGCCCCAAAACGAAAAAAGCCCGCAAATGCGGGCTGTAATCATAAGTAAGCTATTGATCATTATAGAAGTGTTATTGACTCACCCTGAGTAAGTCACAAACGGTTAACGATTAACGAAGGTGAGCTGGGACCTTACTCTTATCTCTAGTGAGGTAGTAGTACAGATAAACCAAAGAATAAACGGTCACAAAACCATCGAGCGCAAACACGCCGCTCCAGCCATAGAACCACTCATAATCGTTGATACACACGTTGTATAAGAAGATGCCAACAAACATCGACTTCTCAAATGCGCTGTAAATCATCGTCGAGGTGCGCAGCGATTTGTACTTCGCCGAGAACATCAACAACACACCAATACAGCCAACCATCACACCCCAGTGTTGATAAGTCCCCAGCAAGTACTCTTTGTTTTCCATCATGGTATCGTTGTACGAGAACAGCGTCTGCATACTCCAATCTGGCGCTAGGAAAGTGGAAAAAGCCGTCGCTGTTAAGAAACCGGTAATCATCAAATACGATTTGATCGTACGTTCAAAAAAACGTTCTAACATAAAAGTAACCTCTTAAAATAATTTCGTGAAAATAACTTTTTGAAAAATAAACAGTGTCATACCAACAGTGATTTACTGGCCAAGCATGCCCATCAATGCTGTTTTTAATTCGTTGTCTTCTTTTGAAAACAGATGTTTAACTCGATGATCTAAACCCGTTTCCAAGACTGTTTTGGCGTGGGAGAAAGTCAGGAAACCTTCTTTACCGTGATAGTTGCCCTGACCTGATTCACCAATGCCACCAAACGGCGCATCATCAACCGCTAAATGGAACACACAGTCATTAATACACATGCCACCGGAGTGAACTTGGTGCTTAACCTGAGCCTGTAAACTCAAATCAAAGCTCATCAAATACAGCGCCAAAGGCCTTGGTTTGCTATTAATAACTTGGAACACCTCTTCGATATTACGATACGTAATCAACGGTAATAGTGGGCCGAAAATCTCTTCGTTCATCACCTTGGATGACAGATTTGGTTCAACAATCAGATGCGTCACCAATCGTTGACAATCTAAGTCCATCGCGTTGTCATGACAGGCCACAGTTCGAGTTCCCGCTTGTTGTTCTTGATTCAACAAACCCACGACGCGGTCGCATTGGCGAGGGTTGATTAGGGACGTCAAATTCTCGGAATAAACCCCTTCATCAAACAGCAGTTGGTACTGTTTTTTATACTCTTGAATGAAAGATTCAACTTTCCCTTCAGGTAGCAATACATAGTCAGGAGCCACACACACCTGCCCGTTATTGAGGCTCTTACCATAAATGATTCGCTCAACCGCGATATCAATTGGCATGTCTTCTGCAACGATAACCGGTGACTTACCGCCTAGCTCTAGCGTGACTGGAGTTAGCGTGTCAGCCGCTGACCTCATCACTTGGCGACCCACTTGGGTTGACCCCGTAAACAGAAGATGATCAAACGGCAACGCCGAAAATGCGGCTGCGATTTCTACCTCACCTTCAACCAAGCACACCTCATCGGATTGGAAGACTTCCGCCAATAGCGCTCTTAATACTTGGTTCGTCGCTGGGGTAAATTCACTCATCTTGATCATGGCGCGATTGCCCGCTGCCAACGCCGAAATAAGCGGGCCGACGGATAACATGATCGGGAAGTTCCACGGAGCAATGATCCCGACAACGCCTTTGGGTTGATAAACCACTTCAACACGAGAGGTTGAAAGCAAAGGGCCGGAATGACGAATCGAAGATGTCGACCAATGAGGTAAACACTCAATGCTGTGATCAATATTTCCGATGCAAGGCAATATGTCGGCCATCAAAGTGTCTTGTCGACTGCGGTGACCATAGTCCTCACTCACGGCTGAACACAAACGATCTGTGTAATCGATAAGCGCAGATTTAAGTGCAAGCAACTGCTCAATTCTCACCGATACCGCTGGCATCGGGTTCTGTGCAAAAGCTCCCTGCATGTTGTTCAACGTCATGGTCATTTGTGTTGGCGTCAATTCGTGTTTCATACATCACCTCGTGGTTAAGATGAGCACACAATAATACACAACAGACCGGTCGGTCTAGTGTTTTATTGTCAGAGAATAGTCAATGGAGTTTTGATGACAATCCAATGAGGCGGCTACAAACGGGGCAAAAAGTCAGGGGAATTTAAAATAAGAAGGCGTAGCTAACACGCAAGGCAAATAGAGAATTTTAAATGGCAGGATCAAAAATGGCCGCTTAGTGCGACCATTTGACAATTATTTAAGTTGTTGTTCTAAATAAACAATTTATAAATAAGGTTAGCTCTTGGCTACGTTTGCAATGCCTTCAAGTTGAAGTACTGGAGCGGCGTCGATGTCTTCTGCGTTCATCATTGATGATACTCGCTGCATTGAAGAAAGCAGTAAGCTTTGCTCCCACGGCTCTAGGTTTTGGAATTTTTTAACGAAGTTATCTTGCAGCGGTGGTGGCGCATTGTTTAGCAACTCTTGACCTTTTTCAGTCAGGTTTGCGTGTACTTTGCGGCGATCTGACGAGCTGCGAACACGTTGTACATAGCCGTTCAGTTCCAAGCGATCGATGATCGTGGTTGTGGTGGCTTGGCTTACATTGGTGTGATTAGACAATTCTTTGATCGTCACATTACCCATTTCTTGGATTGCTCTCATTAAGATTAATTGAGGGCCAGTCAAACCATACTCTTTACTCAGCTTTTTCGAATGTAAATCGATAGCGCGAATAATTTGGCGAATAGCGACCAGGATTTCGTCATGTTTGTCCAAGATGCAGACCTTTGTACTAATATACTGTGAATGGTTTTACAGCGTCGAAGCGATGATATGTCCTGATTATTTACGTCAGGTGAGCTCGAATTACACTGTAAATTGATAAATTACTTCATTGATTTTTCCGCATTGTACTGATGTTCATACTATTCTCAATCTTTTCTATACCACTAAACTTGCGTGGTACGGCACTTTTGCTTAATGAAGGGGAAATGAAAGCTTCAATGAAGACAAAAATAATGAACCAGAGAATACAAACTCAAAGAATAATATATTTTAATAATCATAGAGGTAAAGAGACTTAACCCTCTCCACCTAATAAAAAACCAGCCCTAATCGCCAAGCTGGAAAACGAAATTTTACGCGGCTGTATTCATCTGAAAATTACCCGTTAGTGCGTTGTAAAACTCGCTGTTATCCAGAATACCGACCAGTTGATTGTCTTCCACCAGCAAAATCGGGTGGTTACTGATCTGCTTGAGCTTAATCGCATCACGCATGCCAATTTCCGGACTTGCCACGACCACACTCGACGCGCTGATCGCGGTTAGGTCGTCAGACTCGCTCCACTCGACAAGCGCCAAAGCAGATTCACCTTTCACAGATAAAGCACCTTCATTCTGTTCAATCCAGAGATCTTTAGAATCGCAGATCTTCCAGCTTTCATTCTCTTGCGTCAGTGAATCAAGAGGCTGCATCAAAGAACGACCTTTAAGCACATTCAATGGATTGGTGTGTGCAACGAAGTCTTTTACGTATTCTGTTTTTGGCGTCAATACGATCTCTTCAGGCTTACCGTGTTGAATCAGCTTTCCTGACTCCATGATCGCGATGTTGTTACCAATCTTCAGTGCTTCATCTAGGTCGTGACTCACGAACAGAATCGTTTTGTTGAGTTTGTTTTGCAGTGTGATCAGTTCATCTTGCAGTTGAGCACGAATCAGTGGATCAAGCGCCGAAAACGGTTCATCCATCAACAGAATGTCGGTGTCCATTGCAAACGCACGCGCCAAACCAACACGTTGCTGCATACCGCCAGAAAGCTCATGCGGATACTTGGTTTCCCACTCTGCCAAACCCACCATTTCAAGTTGTTCACGCGCTTTAGCACGACGAACATCTTTGGCTACGCCTTGCATTTCTAGACCAAACGCCACGTTATCTAACACGTTTAACCAAGGCATTAGGGCAAATTTTTGGAACACCATAGAAACGCGGTGAGTACGAAGATGACGCAAGGTCGCTTCGTCGCACTGTTCACCTAAATCAACCAGCTTATCGCCATCTTTGATCGCTAATGAGCCACGGCTGATCTCATTCAAGCCGTTAACTGCACGCAGCAAAGATGATTTACCAGAACCAGACAAACCCATCAATACACAAATCTCGCCTTCTTCCACCGTCAGCGACACATTGTCTACGCCAACCACTTGGCCAGTCTCATCAATGATCTCTTGGCGAGTTTTACCTTGGTCGAGTAGCTCAAGCGCTTGTTTCGATTTATTACCAAACACAACATCGAGATTCTTAATGGTAATCGCGTCCATTGTCTTTTTTTCCTGAGAGTTAGACATGATTAAGCTTCCTTCTGGTTTGGTGTTTTACACAAGCGATCAAGAATGATAGCGACTAATACAATCGCCAACCCGGCTTCAAAACCTTGTGAGATGTTCACTGTGTTCAATGCACGAACAACAGGTTTACCAAGTCCGTCAGCTCCGACAAGGGCGGCGATAACCACCATCGAAAGCGACAACATAATACATTGGGTTACACCCGCCATGATGCTTGGTAAGGCAGCCGGTAATTCCACCTTCATCAGCAACTTCATGCGGCTGGCACCAAACGCTTTACCCGCTTCAATCAACTCTTCGGGCACTTTAGTGACGCCTAAGTAGGTTAAACGAATCGGTGCAGCTATCGCGAAAATAATGGTCGAGATTAAGCCAGGAACAATACCCAAGCCGAATAGAACCAGAGTTGGAATCAGATAAACGAAAGTTGGGACTGTCTGCATCAAATCAAGGATTGGACGCAAAACTGTATAGAGCCAAGGACGGTGAGCAGCCATGATGCCAACCGGTACGCCAATTAATACGGAAATCGTTGTCGCCGCAAAGACGAGAACAAAGGTTTCCAGCATTTCTTGCCAATAGCCGAGGTTAAGAATAGTCAGCAGTGCCGCGACCACAAAGATCACTAGCGAAGGTTTACGGTGTAAGTACCATGCAATCGCCGCGGTCATCACGATTGGTAAAGCCGGTGGCATCCACTTAAATACATCGACTAAAAACATAATGACGGTTTCTAGAAAAATCGAAATAGCGTCAAAGAGTCCTGCTGCATTGATTGTTAGCCAATCAACACCCGCTTCCATCCATTGACCAACAGGGATTTTGTTTTCCGTAATAAAATTCACAATATTGCCTTTTATTATGGGTGGGCTACTTCAAACCAATAGACAATTGGCAAGCCCACCTTTTTTATTTATAGAGCTTTGATAAATAGAACGATAGGTAGGTAAAACTAAGCTTTAACTTGCTTTAGGTATTCAGTAACCGCTTGAGTCGCAGATTCACCTTTATGCGTTTTGACGTTGTCTAACCAAGCTTCTACTTGTTGTGGATTACTGTTCAACCATTGCTGAGCCGCTTTCTCTGGCTTCACATTTTGGTTCAAAATCGCTTCCATCAACTGGTTTTCCATCTCTAGAGTGAATTCTAGGTTTTGTAGAAGTTGACCGACGTTTGCACACTCAGACAGGTAGTTTGAACGAACGTTAGTGTAAACATTCGCGCCGCCGTAGTTAGGGCCGAAGAAGTCGTCACCACCTGATAGGTATTCCATCTCAACATTGCTGTTCATTGGGTGCGGCGCCCAACCTAGATAAACGATCCACTGGCTACGACGAGCAGCGCGAGATACTTGCGACACCATGCCCGCTTCGCTTGATTCCACTAGGCTGAAATCTTTCAAGCCAAACGCGTCTGAATCAATCATTGATTGTATTAGGCGGTTACCGTCGTTACCCGGCTCGATGCCATAGATGCGGTCTTTAAATTTGTCGGCATGTTTTGCTAGGTCGGCGAAGCTTTTTACACCTGAGTCGTACACGTATTTTGGTACGGCTAGCGTGTATTTTGCGCCTTCAAGGTTGGCACGAACGGTTTCAACCGTGCCCTCTTCACGGTACTTAGCAATATCGCCTTCCATGGTTGGCATCCAGTTGCCTAGGAATACGTCAATATCGCCGTTCGCCATTGAAGAGTATGTCACCGGTACTGAAAGTAGGTCGGTTTTGGTTTTGTAACCAAGGCCTTTTAATAGTTCAGAAGTAACGGCGGTTGTTGCGGTAATGTCAGTCCAGCCTACATCAGCGAAGCGGACGTTTTCACATTGCTGTGGTTCAATAGAAGCGTTAGCACCAAATGCAAATGAACTGATGGCTAATGTTGCTAATACCTTTTTTGTAGCGGTTTGTTTATGTTGAGTCGTCATAATGATTCCTTTTTATCTTTCCTTTTTCTGCTCGATATCAACACCGATAGAGAGCAGTTCTTCTGACTTTTGACTAATTTTTGTTGTTACTTTTTGCTTTTTCTATGTTTGAACTACTTTCTATTTTTGAACTAATAACAGAGGCTTACGCTTCTCTTACTGGTTTATTTATTCTTTGCTTCTCTTGCCATTCAGGTGCAATCCACACTGGAACGTCCTGCTCTTTGAGCATTGACTTACCCAAAATCAAATCGGAAGCACGCTCAGCCACCATAATGGTCGGGGCGTTCAAGTTTCCGTTCGGAATAACAGGGAAAACAGATGAGTCAACAACGCGCAGATTATCAATGCCGCGAACGCGACACTCTTCATCAAGCACTGCCATTGGATCATCATCTGAACCCATTTTGCAGCCACATGAAGGGTGATAAGCACTTTCAACGTTCTGCTTAACCCATTCATCAATTGCTTCATCGGAAGTAATATTCAGACCCGGCTGAATCTCTTTGCCTCGGTACACATCCATCGCAGGTTGAGACAAAATCTCACGCGTCAGACGAATACAATCGCGCCAATCTTGGCGATCTTGTTCAGTCGAGATGTAGTTGAAAATGATCTCTGGCTTGGCATGCGGATCAGCAGAAGTGATCGCAACCGTACCGCGACTCTCTGGCTTATTAGGCCCAACGTGTACTTGGAAACCGTGACCATCAAAGGCCGCTTGTCCGTCGTAACGCATCGCTGCTGGCAGGAAGTGATATTGAATGTTTGGCCACTTCAATCCTTTACGAGAGCGAATGAACGCACACGATTCAAAGTGGTTAGTAGCACCCAGACCTTTGCGAGTCAGAATCCATTCCGCGCCAATCATGCCTTTGCTCACCAAGCCAAGCTTGCTGTTGAGTGTGATCGGTTCGTTGCAGTGATATTGGAAGTACACTTCTAGGTGATCTTGAAGGTTTTCACCGACGCCATTCAGCTCGTGTTTAAGCTCAACGCCTGCCTTTTCAAGCACGGCTTTCGGGCCGATACCAGAAAGCTGAAGCAGTTGAACAGAACCGATAGAACCCGCAGAAGAGATCACTTCTTTGTTCGCCACAGCCACTTGAGTATTGCCTGACTTTTCAAACTCGACACCGACGGCTTTCAGGCCTGATTGGCCTTTTGATGACTGGTCTTTTACGACGAGTGCTTCAAGTAAGAAACGACGCGCCACGATACCTTTCTTCAAGGTCAGGTTTGAACGCTTCAATGCTCGACGTAAATAAGCGTTAGAGGTTGAGGCTCTAACACCCTTGTCTACCGTCATATGCATAGTGCCGAAGCCTTCTTGCTGGTAGCCGTTGTAGTCCTGTGTTTCTGGGTAACCGGCGTCTTTACCTGCATCGATGAACGCTTGGTAAAGCGGGTTGAGCTCCATATCGTTACCGTTACAAGTGCCAACAGGGCCATTGTCTCCACGGTATTCATCACCGCCTTTGTTCCATGATTCAGCACGGCGGAAATAAGGCAGACATGCTTGGTAGTTCCAACCCGCAGCGCCCTCTTCTTCCCATTGGTCGAAGTCACAAGCATGACCACGCACGTAAACCATGCCATTGATTGATGAACTACCGCCTAACACTTTGCCACGTGGGCAGTGCAGTTCACGTCCATCAAGGCCCGGTTCTTTCTCTGTTTCAAATTGCCAAGCGTACTTTTCAGTATTCATTGGGTAAGAAAGCGCGGTTGGCATCTGGATAAAAATGCTCTTATCCGTACCACCCGCTTCCAGTAATAAAACGCTATGTTCACCGCTTTCCGTTAGCCTATCCGCTAACACACAGCCGGCCGAACCCGCGCCGACGATAATATAATCGTAGCGTTGTTCCATGTTTTGATTTCCCTGAGATGAGTCAGTAGGGCTAGCTCTTTTAAGCTAACCCATAAAATTGAGTGTTACGCGTTAGGCATAAGGGCTGGCGTAGTCGCCAAGTTCAATAAGAATGCTCTTAGTCTGCGTATAATGAAGTAGGGTTTCTGGTCCATTTTCACGGCCAACACCCGAAAGCTTGTAACCACCAACAGGCATTTCTGCCGGTGAGTCGCCCCACGTGTTCACCCAACAAATACCTGCCTGCATTTGATGAATAACACGGTGCGCACGAGAAAGGTTTTGCGTGAACACACCAGCCGCAAGGCCATATTTGGTGTCGTTAGCGCGGCGAATCACATCGTCTTCGTCCGTAAACTTCAACACTGACATCACAGGGCCGAAGATCTCTTGTTGAACGTGAGGCATGTGGTCTTCGCAATCAACAAACACGGTTGGGATAACAAAGTTGCCGTTTTCGAGGCCGTTATCTGTCACTTGATAGCCGCCCGTCAGCAGAGTTGCGCCCGACTGCTTAGCTAGCTCAATTGCTTCAAGGACTTTTGAAAGGTGTTCTTTAGAAATCAACGCGCCGATCTGAGTCTCCATGTCCATTGGGTTACCAATGATCAGCTTCTCAGTGCGTGTTTTAAGTTGATCGATGAATGCGTTGTAGATGTTTTCGTGTACATAAACACGGGTACCGTTAGTACACACTTCGCCTTGGGTGTAGAAGTTAGCCACCATCGAAGCGGAAACTGCATCATCCAATTTCGCATCATCAAACACGATCATTGGTGACTTTCCGCCAAGTTCCATGGTGACTGATTTCAGCGTCTTAGCGCTATCCGACATTACCGCTTTACCGGTACCGGTTTCGCCCGTGAACGACACTTTCGCGATGTCTGGGTGCGCCGTTAGCATCTGACCAACACGGTAATCGCCCTGAACCACGTTAAACACGCCATCAGGAAGACCAGCTTCAGTAAAGATTTCTGCAAGCTTGAGCGCCGTTAGCGGCGTTTCTTCTGAAGGTTTGAAAATCATCGCGTTACCCGCAGCCAATGCCGGAGCCGACTTCCACATCGCGATTTGAATTGGGTAGTTCCACGCGCCAATGCCCGCACAAATGCCTAGCGGTTCGCGGCGAGTGTAGAAAAATTGAGATTCGCTCAGCGGTTGTTGGTCGCCTTGTAGCGTTGGTGCCAAGCCAGCAAAGTATTCAATAACATCAGCACCAGACGCCACATCCACTTCAATTGCTTCTTGCAGCGGCTTGCCCGTATCAACAACCTCAAGGTTTGCAAGGTCATTATTTCGAGCTCTAAGTATTTCCACTGCCTTCAACAGAATGCGGCTGCGTTCCACAGCGGTCATTGCAGACCATACCGCAAACCCGCGTTTCGCAGATTCAATAGCACTGTCGACATCCGCTGAAGATGCTTGGCCTAAGGTCGCGATAGGTTCACCGTTGGCAGGGTTAATGCTATCAAAGGTTTCACCAGAGGTTGCTTTAACCGCTGCGCCATCGATGTATAACGAGTTCATTTCCATTTGAGATTCTGACTTAATTATTGTTATTAGACTCTACTGGTCTAGTTTGAATTTTGGGTGTAAGTATTGGTCGTTCTAGTGCTGTTCTAGTTCTAACACTGCGTTCTATTTGGTACTGCACGAGTAGAACGTCAGTTGTTTATCTAGATAATCATTGATGATGGCACGCGCCTTTTGAGCATCGATACCATCTGGGTTTAGTGTGCCTCTCAGCCACAAACCATCAATCAGAGACGCAATCCCGTGAGCAACGAGATCCGCTTGTTCATGATTCAAAATACCTTTCAACTCAAGACGTAAGTGTGAAATCAAACGTTTTTCATTCACACGTTGCAGTCTTTTCAGCTGCTCGTCATGCATTGAATATGACCAAAATGCCAACCACGCCTTCGCGACCTTATTTTCTGCTTGGTAACCTTCGAAGTTACCATCGATGATCGCGTTGATTCTCTGTTGGTGAGCATCAACAGGAAGTGCTTTTAGTGAAGTGGTGATGGTATTGGAAAGTTGGCGAAGGATTTCACGCATGGTCTCTTCGAGCAGCCCATGCTTCCCGCCAAAATAGTGATTAATAATGCCAGTGGAGACTCCCGCTTCTTTGCTGATCAACGCAATACTCGCGGCATGCAAACCCACTCGATCAATCACCGTCATGGTGGCTTGAACAAGCTGTGGTTTACGTATATCAGGCATCCCAACCTTCGGCATTTCTTAGTCCTTTTATTTTATATTGAACGTTCAGTTAAATATAAAATGACAGAAATTTAGTTAGGGTTCAAATGATTATTTAAAACAAACTCGTAACAACACAGCATTCAAAACAACAAAAATCATTATAAAACAATAAATTAAATATCATTTAGAGCACTAACGAAAACAACTAAAGATTTGAGGTGTGATAGTTATTGGTCAAATGTTTTTACTTAGAAAGTTCAAGAATCAATCAGTGAGAGTCCTTGTAGAAACTTTTTGGGGAGGGAGTGGAAAGGAAGTATCAAGGAATTTTCATACTGAAATTTAAGACAAGGAAATCCACAATCAACACAGGTAACGAATCAAAAAATGAACAAAAAAGGTTGGCGACAACAGCGTCATCACCAACCTTCTCAGTCGTTTCTAATGTTATTGCAAGCCTAAGCTACTCAATGCGTGTGATGAAACCGTATTTATCTGACTCAGCCTTAGTCACCCAGTGTTCGCCAGAAGCCGGAGCAGAATCCAACGTGAAGATATAGAAGTCGATTCCTTTGTCTCCCATTACCTTTTTAAAGTAGGTCGCTTGCTTGCGATGGCTTTCGTTCGTGTATGGGAAGTCTTTGGCTGTTTTATCATCCTCAGCCCAACTGTGCACACCAACCTGCTTATTAAGCTCAATGGCTTTAGTGGTATCTGCTCGTTGCAAAACTCGTGGGTTACCCGCAGCGAAAAGATCCGTGCCGCCAGAGAACACCGACCCCGTAGGCGTTACGATCGTCGTCATGTTGTTACTGTGGATCATGCGCCCGGTGTACATATTGATATCATCGTCAGCGCTGCCACCAATATGGTTGGTAAACTTCAACGTCATCTCACTGCCTTGATACAATTTCACGACATCAAAAAGCTGAGAATAGGTTGATGCGCCTAGAGTGGAAGTAATGCGATCAACAGCGCCAGTCTCGTTGAGCACATCACGGTAAAAAGCGTTGAAAGCAAACGAGGTGGTTATCGTTACCTTATTCCCACTTTTAGTGTTACTCAGAATGGTAGACCCAAGGCTAGTCACGTATTGAACCAGTTCATTGTGATACTCAAGCTCGACGGGCTTATGAGTATTCGTCGTCGTGTTAATTAACGTGGTGTCATTGCCGATTGAGCGTTGAGCCGCACCACAATCAAACACGTCCAAACCCTTGCTCTCTGTGTAGATACCGCAGCTATCAAATCCTGCATCAGGGAGGTACAGATCCACACTTTGACCTAAACTATCCGCAAGCCTAACCACTTTTTGCTTATCACTAATATCTTCCGCAAACAGAACGATTTCATACTGCACACCGTTGTAATCAAGTTTTATGGATTCTTGGACCTCTTGTCGCTCTTTATACAACTCACCCAGTTTCGCTGATGAAAATACGTAATCCGCTTGAGGTTTTGCTTGCACTTTGGTGGCAGCTTTACCTGAGTTAGAGCTTGAATTACAGCCCGCTAACAGAATCAAAGGTAACGCCAGTAATGCATTTCTATAGTCGTTCATACCGTTATTCCCAAAATGTTTGATGAGAAAATTCTATTGTTTAGCGCTGAATTTATCTGTCGTGGAAATGTATGAGAATGTCGAGCCTATTTGAACGATGTTTTTTATTTTCCTATAAATGCCAATTCATCATTGAACTAACTTATAAAGTGTTTAATCATTCGCTTTAGGTATTTGGCGAAGCATCTGAACTTATATGCAATAGCGTATAATCGTAATGGTTCATCACGACGAAGACTCGCTCACCTAATCTCAATAAGTGAAACGCACGACAAGGCTGATAATGGAATGACAAAACCTAAAATGATCATCGTGGAAGACGATTTGAAACTTCAGAAAATGTTGCAGGACTACTTCGTCGCGCAAGATTTTGATGTCACGGTGTTGGACGATGGCAGTGATGCCGCACACACCATCCTCACGGAGCAACCTGACATCGTACTGCTGGATTTGATGCTTCCTGTAACTGATGGACTTACAATCTGCCGACAGACGCGTACGCACTATAAAGGTAAAATCTTGATGCTCACTGCTAGCGATGACGACTTTGACCACGTCGCTGGTTTAGAGACAGGGGCTGATGACTATGTCACCAAGCCAATCAAACCAAGAGTTCTGCTGGCCAGAGTTCGTTCGCTATTACGCCGCCAAGACACCAATACCGCTTCAGTCGATGACTCAGACACCCTTCAGTTCGATCAACTCGTTCTGAAAAACACTTATAAGAAGTGTGAACTTTCAGGTGCGGTTTTATCACTCACTGACAGCGAGTTTGACCTACTTTGGTTATTGGCAAGCAACCCAGACACGCCGTTATCTCGTGACTACTTGACGCAAACATTGCGCGGGATTGAGTACGACGGAATAGACCGGACGATTGACAACAAGGTTGTACGTCTAAGGAAGATTTTGGGCGACGACCACACACCAGCAGAGAAAATTCAGACCATTCGCGGTAAAGGCTACTTATTTGTTTCGACCGCCTGGCGTTAACCTCGCTCAATACGAGCGTAATAGAGAGAGCGGATTATGCGACGTATCTTTTTGGAGTCCCTATTAGGGCTGTTAGTTTGCTTCATGGCCGGCCTTGTCGCCTACGAGATTAGCGTCTATCAGCTCAATACCGACTACGAATACGTACTGGAAGATTACGAAGCGACTGCCCACCAGCAATTGATCGAAAATATCGCTAAAAATCAGGGTCTTGAAGCTGCTCATCAAGCGATAAACCAATTTGTAGAAACCACACGAAATAAACTGGTTACGTTCAGCCCAGACGATGAAATACCAGGCCCCGTTTCAGAGTTCTTCAGTACCAATCCGAATACCTTTATCTTTCACGATGATGAGCGTGACCTATGGTTTCGCTTAGCAAGCAGCGACAATACCTATCACTACCTTCCCAACAGTGAAGCGTTCGTTAGGCAAAAAATTGAGTTGGAGGATGACCTCATTTGGTTGTTCTTTTTAGCGAGCTTTATCTTATATGGCTTGTGTCATCTATTTATTATCTTCCGCCGAGTCAAAAAGCTTGAGTCTGCCACTCTGCGTTTTGCTGAAGGGGATCTCTCCACACGAGCCGAGACTTCAAGCGGTGTTGCGATTGGTTCACTGAACAAATCCTTCAACCTGATGGCCGACAGAATTCATCGCTTAGTTGAAAGTAATCGCTCACTCACTAATGCTGTCGCTCATGAACTGCGCACGCCAATATTCCGTATTCAGTGGCAAGCTGAAATGTTGAAAGACACCCAGCTAAACGCAGAGCAAGAAAGCACGATTGAGAGTATTGTCGAAGACACGGAAGAGATGGAAAAGATGGTCGATGAACTATTGTATTACGCCAAACTCGATAGCACTGACCTAGAAAACTTAAAAAAGCCATTAGAGATTCGAGACTTTCTCGACCACGCAATGGCGCGTTGGAACAAAGACACTCAGCTCAACATCGACCTATCGCTACCAGAGCAACCTAGCTCAATAATGGCGGATGAAACGCTATTTAACCGAGCACTAGATAACCTAGTGCGTAACGCAATGAAATTCGCACGTTCGCAAGTGTCGATTGAAGCAAGCGTGCATCAAGATAAGCTACAGATCGCGGTACATGATGACGGTGATGGCGTGGCACAAGAACATCAAGCTCGCCTGTTCGAACCCTTTTACGTTGGCGACAAAGCGCGTAACAAGGCCAAGAGCGGCCATGGTTTAGGGCTTTCTATCGTCGAAAAGATCTGTGCTCAACATAGCGCGACCGTAGAGGTTGGTCAGAGCCAAACCTTAAAGGGGGCGGTATTCACCATAACCATTCAGCTATGTAATGATTCAACTGACAAACCCATACAGTAACTACAAAACACCTCTGGAATAATGTTCAACATCGGTCGGGAGATGCTGTCTCCCAATGAACCTATTGAATCTAAATTCCAATCTTTCTTAAGGTGTTTGTATGAAAAAGTTATTAGTTGTTTTAGGCATTGTTTCTCTAGCGGGTTGTTCTGGTATCAGCCACAACGAAGAAGTGTACACAGCGCACGCAGAGAGCTTCAACATTGTCGGTTTCCAAGTGCCAGGTAACACTCAAGACCGCGCAATGGAATTAGTACCTGAAGGTGCAACGGTTGATACGATTCGCTCAACAAACTCTGATACGAGCTCTGTTCTGGGTATCATCAACCGTATTATCGGTATCGACTACGTACAAGTTGGCGGTAAAAAGCAGTAATTCGCTATAGTGACGTTAGCCACGTACCATAATTAAGTGTCGCAGTTGCCTACCTATATTCAGTAGCCTACACAAACTAAGTTAATCTAAGCCAGTGACCCGTCGCTGGCTTTTTTCATCCAGCAGATTTTGTGCTCTGTGCCAAACAAGTGCCCGATTCCCCTTCCCTCTTTTAACTAACAATTCGAAAAATAAGCCGAAAAGTCTTCGATTTCTTATCAAAATTGCCCCTAAATTCGCTAAATGGCCTTCTGTTTAAAGTGACACTTTCAAATCGTTGATCCTTCTATCAACCCAGAATCCGTTAATTGAGGCACAGATCAATTTACTCGAAAATCTTAATTTCCAAGAGAAATAAACACTTAATAAAAGTGTCATGATTTTATAAATAAACATATAGGTGCGTTCAAAAATAAACAGAAATGATAACTATCTGTAAATACGAGAAATATAAGTTTCATGAATAAAAGAGATCATTGCCATGCTACTAATTAATCAGATCGAATGATGTAAATTCGCTGTGATTAATTTGTTACGTTTTCTTGGATTTTACATGGAAAGAGAAAACAACAATGAAAATAAGAAAACGTTTAGTTGCCGTTGCTATAGCCAGTGCTATGTCTTTGTCAGTGCATGCAAGTGAATCCGTTCAAATCGATCAACCGATCAACTTTACTAGCTTCTCTGGGTTAAACGCTCAGTTAGGAGTCAGTAACGCCTCTAGCTTCAAGATGGTGAAAGAAGTAAACCTGAAAAAGCGTGGTATCTATAAAGTTAAGATCCAGCAGAACATCTGGGGAACACCGGTATGGGGACATTACCTAAATGCCACCCAAAGTGTCCAAGGTGGCGCACTTAAGTCCGTTCAAGGTCGCTACCTTAAAACAACGACCTTAGAGCGATCTTTTGTTAAGCCATCAATCAACAGCGCTCAAGCGGTTGAACTCGCAAGTAAAGATCTAAAGACTCAAGGCTTAACCAGCAAATCTCTAGACAACGTTCAACATCAGCTATTTATCTATCAAGGCTCTGTGAAGCAAGGCATCGGACAGCAAAGCGTAGATAAAACACGACTAGTGTACGTTGTCTCTTACCTAGTAGAAGGCAGTGAACAGCCGACTCGACCGTTCACCATGCTAGACGCGCACACCGGCGAAGTTATCGACCGTTGGGAAGGTATTGCTCACGCACAGATCGGTACAGGCCCCGGTGGCAACGAAAAAACCGGCATGTACGAATACGGCACCGACTACCACTACCTTGATGTGGTAGAAAATGGCACAGAGTGTGTGATGGAGTCTGAAAATGTCGTTACCGTTGACCTAAATGGTGCGACAGACGGCGACACTACTTACAGCTACGAATGTCCTCGTAACGAACATAAAGAAGTGAACGGAGCATTCTCACCACTCAACGATGCCCATTACTTTGGCAACATCGTGTTCGATATGTATAAAAACTGGTTCGACACAGCGCCACTCTCCTTCAAGCTCATGATGCGTGTTCACTACGGTGAAAACTACGAGAATGCATTTTGGGACGGCAGAGCCATGACCTTTGGTGATGGGGAGAGCTTCTTTTACCCGCTTGTTAGCCTAGATGTATCAGCCCATGAAGTGAGCCACGGTTTCACTGAGCAAAACTCAGGTTTGATATACGCAAACCAATCGGGCGGTATGAACGAAGCCTTCTCTGACATGGCCGGTGAAGCCGCAGAATACTATATGAAAGGCACCAACGACTGGATGGTCGGACGCAATATCTTTAAAGGCGAAGGTGCGCTGCGTTACATGGACGATCCATCACGCGATGGCTCTTCAATCAACAACGCATCCGAGTACTACGATGGCTTAAACGTGCACTACAGCTCTGGCGTGTTCAACAAGGCGTTCTACCATCTTGCAACCACACAAGGTTGGGACACCAAAAAAGCGTTCGAACTGTTCGTGCTAGCCAACCAGATCTACTGGTCTGAAAACAGTGACTTTTGGCAGGGCGCCTGTGGCGTGAAAAACTCAGCAACCGACCTTGGCTACAGTGCCGATGATGTTGTTTCTGCGTTTAACTTAGTGGGTGTATCACCGTGTGGCGAACCACCACTTCCACCAGAACCGGAATATCAACGCCTTGAAAACGGTGTTGAAGCCGCAGTTGCTGGTGAAACAGGCTCAAAAACTTACTTCGATATCGAAGTACCAGAAGGCCAAGACAAGCTAACGATTGATCTTGCTGTGTCTACTGGTGATCCGGATATGTATGTTGGTCTAGATTATGCGCCAAGCTCTCAAGAGAATATCTGTAAGAGCGAAACCGTGACCGATGAAGTGTGTGTGATTGAAAACCCAACCGCAGGTCGTTACACGGTTAACGTTCTAGGTTACTCAGATTACGCAGGTGCAAATCTGAAAGCGTCGTACGAATCAGGCAGCGCTAACGTGCCGCCCGTCTCTTCTTTCGAACACACGATTGTCGGTAAAGAAGTCGAGCTACGCAGCACAAGTTCAGACAGCGATGGTCAAATCGTTTCTTACCAATGGAACCTTGGCGATGGCAACACACAAACCGGTGAAGTGGCTCGTTATACCTACGCTGAAGCTGGCGACTACGTGGTGACTCTGACCGTGACTGACGATGCAGGCGTTGCAACATCAACAAGCAAGTCGATCACGATTGAAGGTGACTCTGCGGAAGGCTTCCCACTAAAACTGAAGTTTGGTAACAAAAATCCGAACGGTAAGGCGCGCGTTAAGCTGGCATGGGATTACGACACCAATGACTACTTTGTGATTAAGCGTAATGGCAAAAATGTTGGCGCTACAGACTTCAACTCATACGTCGACAAGTTCCGTCATAACGGAACAGTAGATGTGGAGTACCAAGTGTGTACCTCAAGCGATATCTGTTCAGAAACCAAGCATTACCGTTTCATTAAAACACAATAATCGATAGTAAATTCAGGGCTCCGAAAGGGGCCCTTTTCGCGGTTAACTGTTCAGAAAATGAAACATCTACACAAAAACATCCACGTATTACACAAAAATCACCCCCATCAACATAACAATACTCACCATAAAAAGGACGACAAATGGCTATTCAAAAAAGCATGCTAGCTTTGGCTGTACTCGGAGGTTCTTTAGCCTTAATCAACAGTACTTCGGCTTACGCATCACTAGGCATCACACCACCAGCGAACGAAGAAGTTTGGATCACCACCGATGCTGACGCACAGCATATAATGACTCAGCATGGCGCAACGGTTTATCCAAGCGTGACTGGAAACAAGCATTCCATCGTCGCGAAAATCAACCAGAAAGAGCTGGCGAAACTCTCCAGCCACATGCACGAAGAAACTCACCGTTGTGGTGGCTACATGGTGCACGAAGACAAAGCAAGAGCTCTCAAAGCGGCGGCTATGCCATTGACAATGAGCAGCTTCGAAAAGCCAGTTATCAGCCATCAAGATACGGTGAACGACCTACTCGCTCAGGTCGAGCCGAACAACATGGTCACGACCATCGAAAATCTAACCAACTTCACCAACCGTTTTTATACTACTTCTACTGGTGTCGCGGCTTCAGATTGGCTTTTAGAACGTTGGGAGACGGAAATTAAAGATGTGCCTTATGCGTCTGCACGCCAGATCACGCATGCCGAATATCCGCAAAAATCCGTTGAAGTGACACTGCTTGGCGCTAAATATCCTGAAGAGATCGTCGTTGTTGGTGGGCACCTTGATTCAACCGTTGGATCTTGGACAAGCGAAGGCACCATCTCACCCGGAGCCGATGATGATGCGTCTGGTATTGCAACGGTAACTGAGTCGCTTCGCCTGATGATCGCCAGTGGCATTCAGCCAGACAAGACCATTAAGTTCTATGGTTATGCTGCAGAAGAAGTCGGGCTACGCGGCTCACAAGATGTCGCCAACGCTTTAAGAGATGAGCAAGCAAACGTTGTATCGGTACTGCAATTAGACATGACCAACTACAACGGTTCAGCGCACGATATCACCTTCATCACGGACTATACCGACAGTAACTTAACCGCCTACTTAAGCGAGCTGATCGACACTTACGCTAGTGAGATCAGTTACGGTTTCGATGATTGTGGCTATGCCTGTTCTGACCACGCCTCTTGGCACAATGTTGGCTACCCAGCTGCCATGCCATTCGAGAGCATGTTCAATGATTACAACCCAAGTATTCATACCCAGCACGACACGCTTGAGAATTCCGATCCAACGGCGACACACGCGACCAAGTTCGCCAAACTAGCCATTGCTTACCTTGTCGAAACCAGCCTTGACTCACCGGTTGCAGGCCCTAAAGAGCTGCAAAATGACGTGCCTGTTGAAGGACTTACTGCAGGATATGGTGAAGAGCAGTTCTTCACATTTACGACTCAAAGTGCAGGTCAGTTAACGGTAACATTAACCGGCCCTCGAAGTGGCGATGCCGACTTATATGTGAAACACAACGGCACCGTATCGAAAGCGAACTACGACTGCCGCCCATACCAGAACAGCAGCAACGAACAGTGTGTATTGAACAAGCCAGCGGGTGAATTCAGCATCATGGTGCGTGGTTACCGTAACTTTAGTGATGTCACCATCGTCGCTAACTTCGTTCCTGATTGGCTTTAAGGTTGGTTAATTGACTAACAATTAAACCTAGCAAACACGGCTAAAACTAAAAATCCGCAAGCCCACGATCATAAATAGATTGGAGCTTGCGGATTTTTTATTGTCTTCGGAGAGCATCTCAACTTAATAACCTTTAGTTATCATCAAGCCGTCTTTTTCATTACCTTGCCACAGATGTACTCACCAATCGGCATTGCAGAGGTCGCAGCCGGTGATGGCGCGTTACATACATGTAAGCTTCTTGGGCTTTCGGCAAACAGGAAATCATGGACCAAGGTGCCATCCTTCAGTACCGCCTGAGCACGAATCCCAGCAGGATAAGGCTTAAAATCATCAACCGTAATACTCGGGCAGTATTTGTTCACTAGCTTTAGATATCCCGGTTTCCACCACGAGTTCTTAAACTCGACCAAACCCGTTTTCAAGTGATTCGCAGTCACTTTCCAAAAACCCGCAAAGCTCAGCATCTGCCAAGTGTCTTTGAAGCTAAAGTTAAGCTTGCCATAACCTTCTCGCTTCCAGCCTTGAACTGCATTTGGCCCTACTGTTACGGAGCCATCAATCATGCGTGTTAAATGCACGCCCAAGAAAGGCAGTTCTGGGTCAGGGATCGGATAGATAAGATGATTCACCACTTGGTTGTGCTTAGCGTCTAACTGATAATACTCACCGCGATAAGGCACGATTTGGAAGTCGGTTTCAATGCCAAGCATGCTGGTCATTCTGTCGGCCATCAAACCAGAACAAGTGATCAAGAATCGGCTATTGAGTTGAAGAGTCTGACCATCTACTTTGCACGTTAACTGCACCTCATCTTCTTGCTCATCGGCCAAGATCACTTCAGTACCAAGGCTAAGTTTGCCACCTGCTTCAACAAACTCTTGAGCCATCACTTCGGTGACTTTTTTGTAGTCGACAATACTGGTGGTTTTGACATAAATCGCACCCAAACCCGTGATATTTGGCTCGGCAAGTTTGAGCTGAGCTTGATCCAACAAATCAACATCAATATCGTTATCGTGGCAACGCTGATAGAGCGCATTCATTCGCTCCACTTCTTGCTCATTGGTCGCGACCAACAACTTACCGCAGTTTTCGACGGGGATATCGTGTTGGCTACAAAAGGCGATGGTGCGCTCTACGCCGCGTTTACAAAAATCCGCCTTTAAACTGCCCGGAGCGTAGTAAACACCAGCATGAATCACCCCGCTATTATGGCCAGTTTGGTGCTGCGCGAAACCACGTTCCTTCTCGACTAAAAGGATACTTTTATCAGGGTGAGCTTGCTGTAATTGCCAAGCCGTCGACACGCCAACAATGCCGCCACCAACGATAATATAGTCGTATATTGAGTTCATAATATTCCTACATTCAATCCTTTTAATTATAGGGAAGACGCGACAGTGTTAGACCCGGTTTGAGGTAACTTTTTTTCCTCACTTTCTGATTCCATTTTCACTTGATTAGCATCGTATTTACGACCGCTGTAGATAAAGATGCCAACAAAAATGGCAACACATACCAAACGGATCACGACTGAAACATCAGGCCATACTAGAGCTATACCTACCGCAACCAACGCTACTCGAGTAATAATATTAACTTCGCTCTCTAGATAACCTTCAATCGCCGCGATAAACGCGTAAGTACCAATAACAGCAAAGCCACCCGTGACTAACACGGAGATCACATCCCAACTTACCAAGTTAGTGTAGGCAATCAACAATGGTACTAAATACAAGCCTTTGGCTATCTTCCATGCCATTAATCCCGTTCTCATCGGGGGTGTTTTAGCAATGGTTGCAGCCGCAAATGCAGTTAAACAAACAGGCGGAGTCACGTTGCTGTCTTGCGATAGCCAGAAAATGATCAAGTGGGCAGAAAGCAGTGCAAGGCTGATCGCTTCTAAGCCAAGGCTCTGTTCAAGCAGAGTTTCCACAAAATCAGCAGGGACTAACGCAATCATCTCTTTGGCTGTTTCAAGTGCCATTGGCGCGTTCAGCAAATCAAGCTTATCTGGCGCAGCCAACATGAAGATAGCTTTCGCCTGTTCCGGTAACTGTCCCGAAACCAACAGGTCGAGCAACTGACTTTCAGCAATCAGTTTATACAAAGCTGGTGCAGACAGAGTACCCAACACGATATAAGCCGCGGTTACTGGTAACCCCATGCCCAGAATCAAAGACGCCAGTGCAATTAAGGCGATCATCACCAACAAATCGCCGTTCGCCCAGCTGTTGATCATCAACGAGAAGGTGTTACCAATACCAGTCGTGCTGATCACGTTGATCACCAGACCAATGCCCACTAGCAACACAGCCGTGGTCGCCATGTTTTTTGCGCCTTGAGAAAGCGCTTCGATGATCGCCTTTGGACCCATTTTGTGATTTTTAGAGAACCATGAAGCCACCACGACAGACAGAATCGAGATGCCCGCAGCGTAAGTCGGCGTAAAGCCCTTCACCAACAGAGTCACTAACACCGCTAATGGGATCAGGTTGTGCCAACCCGACAGCAATACTTTCAATAGAGGCTCACAGCCAGAAGTCACCTTTTGCACACCACTGCGTTTTGCTTCGATGCGCACGAAGAATGCCACAGACAAAAAGTAGATAAGCGCAGGAACGAAGGAAACCGCAATAATATCGACATAAGGAATTTGCGTGTAAGACGCCATGATGAACGCGCCCGCACCCATCACAGGTGGCATAAGCTGCCCGCCAGTAGATGCAGCCGCTTCAACACCTGCCGCGAAGCGCGAAGGGAAACCTGCCTTTTGCATCAAGGGAATACTGATCACGCCCGTCGATACTGTGTTTGCTACGCTCGACCCGGAGACTGAGCCCATCAAGCCGGAGCCAATAACGGCAATGAAACCAGGGCCACCAATCACTTTGCCCGCCGCGGCACGAGATACATCAATAATGTAGTCGCCGACACCAGATCGAACTAAAAATGCGCCAAATAAGATGAACATGAACACGAAGGTCCAACTGATTCTTGAGATCGAACCAAACATCCCTTCTGATGAATAAAAGCTTCGATAAAGTAACGTCTCAAGGCTTAAACCCGGAAAATGAAAAATACCGCTGGTCCATTGTCCCCAAAGCACTACATAACTTAAACACACTAAGATAAGCACTGGAATGAACCAGCCCATAGTGCGTCTAATCAGCTCAATGACGATGGCAATCGCCAAGATAGAGAAAAACCAATCACTGGCGATAAATTTTACGCCTCGGTCATACAACGCATCTTCTGCAAAGGGGATGTAGATAAGACAAGCCAGAGCCGCCAAGGCAATTCCGATATCGACAGCCAGCGCTATCTTGCTATTTTTCAGCGAGATATGAGCGGGATACCAGAGTGCACAAATGATCGCAAAGCCAGCGAAATGCGTCGCCGAGATCCAAAGCTCAGGCAAGGTAGATAAGGTGTTAAACCAAATGTGTAACAACGAGAGGAGCACTCCCATTGTCGTTATTGCTTTGCCCACCCACGGAAAATCCGTTCGGGTCGGCAGTTCAAATTTTTTCAGTTCCTGCTGCAGCGAATCGCTCATAGAAAACTCCTGCTCTCCGCAGCAAACACGAAGAGAAAATCCATAAAGTGAGGAGGTGCACGAACACATTCTTGAGCGAACGTGCACCAAGCAATTAAGTCACGAAGGGGTTAGTTGATGACAAACAGCTAGTTCGCGACAAATCATTAGCTCACGAACCAATAGTTACCTGACAAAAGATAAGCTAGTTAACGATCAACTCAGAAGGGATCTCGATGCCCATCTCTCGATAATAACGTGCAGCGCCTGGGTGAAGAGGAACAGGCAGACCTGCGATCCCTTTCTCAAGTGCCATTGCTTTGGTTGCTTTATGGATACCTTGTAGGAAAGGTAGGTTTTCATAGATAGCTTTGGTCAGTTGATACACATCGTCTTCAGAAATGTCTTCGCGAACTGCTAGGAAGTTAGGTTGGGCAATCGTAGTAATTGGTTTGTCGACACCTGGATAAGTGTTTGCTGGGATCTCGTACTTGGTCCAGATATTGTAATCGCCATTCGCTTGTTTGATCTGCGCATCGGTAAACGACAGGATTTGAATATCTTCACCCAAGGCAGCAAAGGCTTGTGTTACCGCACCAACAGGCACACCAGCAGGCGTATTCATGCCATCAATCGTGCCGTTTTGTAGTGCACTAGCACTGCCACCGTAACCCATAAAGGCGAGTTTAAATTGTTCTGGGTTAACCGATAGGCCCTGCATGATCTGGCGTCCTGAATTCTCAGTCCCAGAGTTCTTCTTACCGATAGAGAATTTCTTACCGTTTAGGTTCTCTAGATCGCTTACCGTACCTGTTTTTGCTAGATCTGAACGCACAATAAAGTGTTCTACGTTTTGCCATAACATGGAAACTGAACGCAGTTGAGTTTGTCTGCCAGATTTCTCATATGGCCCTAAACCCTGCCAAGCCCAAGCACCATACAAACCTTGTAGAATAGCGAACTGAGCTTCGTTCTCGTTCAACAACTTTACGTTCTCACCCGAGCCCGCAGAGCTGATAGCCGCTAAAGAAAAATGCTGCTTAGGCGCAAGCTTAACTTTACTCAATGTCGCTAAGGCCACACCCACTGGATAATAGGTACCACCCGTTGAAGCCGTCGCTAAAATATAGCTGCGATCTTCTTCAGCTGACGCATTACTGATAAGGCCAAGAGAAGCCATTGCTAGCGCTAAAGTTTTAACCAGCTTGTTGTATTTCATTGTTACTCTCCATGTAGGGTTATTCACGTTATATTTTTGTTAACAACAATAGATAGCAAGCGTAATGCCAGTTTTTAACTATTTGTTTTAATTTACTTTTATTTTAAAACCTATTCAAAATAAGCCGTTTTTTGCTTATTCCCCTGTTATTAAGTAAGCCATTTTTGGCTTATCGGCTACCGGAATTAACACCTGTAGATCGGGAAGCAAGTCACACCATGTTGCAGTTGTGTGATCAATGTATGTAAATTGATAAATATGCAATGAGCCATTTATTGCTCATTAAAAATCAACAAGCACTGCGATGAAGCCGCTCTCTAAGGGTCAACATAGTCACTTCGATTTAACCCATAACGCACCATCTTTTGGTTCAATGTTCGACGAGGTAAATCCAAATCTTGCATCACGTCATTGATACGCCCTTTATAACGAACTAAGGCATCATGAATCACTTTCCTTTCAAAGCTCTGTACTTGAACCGCCAAAGGGATGCCTGCCGTTGTGGACTCTGTGACAGAATTGGGACGACACGCCAAAATATCACCAACGGTCAGGCTTTCATCCAGCGCAAAACGAATCGCAACATTACGCAGTTCACGCACATTGCCCGGCCACCCATACGAGAGCAGTGCATAGCGATCAGCCTCACTGGCTATACGTGTTTCGGAATTGGCTTCTTGGGTGAAGTGTTCAAACAAAAGTAAGGCATCTTCTTCACGCTCACTGAGTGGAGGCAAATGCAGCTGGGCAACATTCAAACGATAGAATAGATCTTGGCGAAAGTCGGGGTGATTCAGTAGATCGCTTTTCGAGGCAGAGACCACTCGTAGATCAACATGTTGTTGCTGATTCCCCCCCACGCGTTCGACGACATTATCTTGCAAGGTGCGCAGCACTTTTACCTGCATCGACAGCGGCATACTCTCTATTTCATCAAGGAACACTGTGCCTTTGTCGGCAAATTCCAGCTTACCAATGCGTCGTTTGGCCGCACCAGTAAACGCTCCGGCTTCGTGTCCAAACAGCTCGCTTTCAAAGAGATTTTCTGGGATTGCGCCACAGTTGAGCGGAACAAACGGATGGGTTTTACGTTGGCTGAATTCATGTAAGCAAGAGGCGACCAGCTCTTTACCACAACCCGTTTCACCATAGATGATCACGTTGGTGTCTATGGAAGCGACTTTCTGGATTTGCTCGCGCAGTTCACACATCACCTTACTGCGACCGATCAGCACCTGTTCAATGCCCTTAAGGTTATCCAGATAGTTCTGACGACTGTTTCTGTCTTGGCCACTTTGATGTTTATCTACCGCTTCCGATACCGTTTGAGACAGACGCTCTGGGTCGAATGGCTTCTCAATGAAGTCATAGGCACCTTGCTGTAAGGCTTTCACCGCCATATCGACATCACCATGCCCAGTAATCAAAATAACAGGCACATCTGGCACAAGACCTTTGAAACGCCCTAGCAGATCAACACCATCAATATCAGGTAAACGAACATCGGTGATAATGGTTTGAAAATCACCCTGCTCTACGGCGTTTAACGCATCTTGCCCAACCTCAAATGCGGTGACATCGAAGCCCGCTAATTGTAACCATTGGCTGGTTGCTTGACGCACAATTGCATCATCTTCAATCAAAGCTATACGCTGCATAGTTTGGTTCCGCTACTTACATCAGAATAATGTCGCCCACGGTATGTAAAAAATCCTCAGACGAAAAGGAGCTAGCTCCCACTTTGAATAACACTCCTTTAACAGTTTAATAATGTTTGTTAGCTTCGATTTGTCTCACACTCCACCTTCCAAGCAATAAAACAGTGAAGCTTCGTATCTCATTAACTTGAATAGGTAAATCACTAATTTTAAAAGGATTTAATCAAGCATGGTTAACAACAATCGATATTGGTTATTCCTATGTGCCTGTTTATTGATTGGATTGGTGCAGGTTACCACCAAGAATGGCATCAGCCAGTGGAAACTCGAGCAAGCCCAACGCTACGCCGAACAACGCTTCCTTGGTTACATTGCAGAAGCGAGGCGAACCCTTAAGCGTTTCTATTATCTGCCCTACCTGGTAACCAATGATGAAACCACGGTTCGTTTTATCGATGGTGAAGACCGCCTTGAAAAACGCATCAAGAAACAGCTGATTCAATTGGATAAAGCCGCCAATACCAAGGGCTGGTATCTGCTTTCTGGCGAAGGTGACTTGTTGGTATCGAGTGTCGAAAGAAGCAAACTGAGCAATAAGAACGCCAGCATGATTGTTTCTAAAATCCACCAGCAAGGTGGTGCGATTTCAGTGGTAACAAAAAACAAAGGCGTGACGCCCGATTACTTCATTGCCGCACCCGTTTATCGAGCGTCAGATATAGTAGGTATTGTGGCGGTACAAATCGACTTGTCGTTACTGACCGATCAATGGTTCGCCGATGGTGAAGCGATACTGTTCCAGAACCCTAGAGATCAGTTCTTCCTCTCCAGCGACAACAAGCTGAGTGCCGATTGGTTCAATGACACCTTCAATTCCCAGCCAACAGCTACAAAACGCGAGTTGTACGACCAAACCCATATTCGCGTTTGGCGACTGCAAGGTAAGGATTACCTAATTCAGTCAATCAAGTTAGACGACCTCAATTGGCGCTTAACCTACCTCACCCCATTAACTAGCCTCAACCAGACCACGAGTTGGATCAGTTGGAGCGTAGCGGTGGCCTGTCTCTTCGTCATGTTATTGCTAGTGATTCTTTACCAAAGACGCCAGAAGAAACTCAGTAACCTGCGAATCCAAAAGCTTATCGAAGAGTCGGAAAAGCGCCTATCCGGAATGATAAACAAGACCCACGTTGGGCTGGTACTGATCGATAAACACGGCCACATCCACGACATTAACCTGATGGCGAAGAACTACTTCTGCCTGTCCGATTCGATGATCAACAACATTAAGGCGTGGCAGTTATTTGAGGCAGGTAACCCGAATTCAACCACCTTGCAACTGCTCAAAAACTTAGAGCAGCATCAAGAGCTGGCCGAGATAACTAGCGTCGAAACCATGGCAAGGCGCAGCGATGGTAGCTACTTTCCGGTACTGTTCTCTATAAGTGCCTTTCCTTGGCATGCGACCACTTATTATCTGTGTACCGTGATCGATATTAGTAAGCGTAAAAAAGCAGAAATTGCAGTGCAAAATGCCAATAAAACGCTGCAACTGCGAGTAGAAGAGCGAACGCAAGACCTAAAAGATGCACAGCAAGAGTTGGTCGAATCAAGCAAACTTGCCGCATTGGGTCGCATGTCGAGTGCGATTACTCATGAACTCAATCAGCCGCTTACTGGCCTAAAAACGCTACTTTCAAGTAACCAGCTATTGATGGAAAGAGGCGAGACCAAGATGTTGAAAGCGAACATGGACTTAGTCATGAGCCTGATCGACAGAATGGCTAACATGACCAGCCAATTGAAGTCGTTCGCCTTCCAAAGACTTGAAAAGCCTTACCCAGTTTCACTGACAGACGCACTGCAAGAAACCCTGCGAATTCATCAAGCCGAACTGGAAAACGTCGATATTCGCGTGCGTGTCGCTTCCAATATTTCGATGGTAATGGGAGAAGAGGCGCGACTTCGTCAAGTGCTTGGTAACCTGCTTAGAAACGCTGTCGATGCCACGCAGAATCAGAAACCAGCAACCATTGTGATCAGCGCTCATACCGAGCAACAACGCGTGATCATCAAGGTTCAAGATAACGGTTGTGGTGTGTCTGAAGATCAACTCGAAACCATTTTCGAACCGTTTCATACCAACAAAAAGATGGGCGAAGGCTTGGGGCTCGGGTTGGCTATCACAGCCAACAACGTTCGCGATATGCAAGGCACATTAATAGCGAAGAACAATTCAGACCAAGGCATGACATTTACGTTAACACTAAACAATAGCGATAGTGAGTAGTTACTTACACAGACCTTGAACTCCACATTCTATTGAAGCGCTAGAACTAAAAAACCGCCCACAGAGGGCGATTTTGATTCACTTATTGGCGTGTGACTTATTCACTAATCCGTTAACGACTTACTCAGCTAACTGCTTCAACAACAGTTCTGTTGGGCGCACAATCGCGATGATCGATTCATCGTAGATTTTCGCTGAATCAGACAGTATCGCTTGGTAGGCATTCACGTCAGCTTCTCTTACTTTCTCGCCTGCTTGTGCTTTAGCAATCAAGGTTAACGCCAAGTCTGCCACTTCAACGGTTTTCTCTGCAACCACCACAGTCTCTACCGAAGACACGTTACCAGCGAAGACAGTTTCCGCCGCTAGTGCAGCTGATTTTGCTTGCTGATAATGCTCTGCAAGTTGCTCTAGCGCCTGCTGATTGCCTGTCGCCACTTCATTGACCAAGTCTTGCATCTCATACACCGCGTAGCTTTCTACTGGCAAAGCATCCACGAAGCGATTTAGGCGCTCGTATTGGCTGTACAAGGTGCCCTTAGGTTCAGTGGAGTTCCACTTTTCCCAGTTGCGAGCATAGTATTGAGCCGGCTCGGTGTATTTCGCTAGCACGCGCAGGTCGTGAATATCTTGGCCTTTGGCAATGCGCTTCAACAACATATCAGCATCTGCGTGATGACGTAGCCCTACCGATACTTCCGACCATGTATCCATTGCTTTCATGCGCTTATACATACTGCGTTCGTCTGTCAGTTCTGCATCCGACCAGAAACGCTCTGCAATTGCATAGCTACGTGGCCATAGGTAGTTTTCGACCGTAAGGCTGTCTTTATTCTCAAGCCATATCGTAATCTCACCGCCCAGAATCAACTCTTTTTCTTTGTCGGTAAGCTCTGCAGGATAACCACCATTAGGCTCAGGGATGACACTGCCTTCGATATAGCTACTCGCAATCACTTCACCTGTGGTTGGCCAGCGCACGTTACCAATCAATTGGTAGCTGCCCTCTGAGAATCCATTTGGATTTAGGTTCAGGTTGAACTCAGTGTAAGACATGAAGTTATCGAAGTGGCCGACAAAGGTTTTGCCCGGCACATAATCAAGGATGTAAATCTCTTCACGAGACTTGCCGTTGTAATCACTGAACGCGCGGAACGTACCGTCTTTCGCTTCAATGATAGTCAGCGTTCCCTTACGCGGGCCGCCTTTTGAGCGTGGCTTCTCCCATTGATACGTCACGAACTTCTCGCCACTATGAAGCTTATCATCAACCGTGATACCCGTTGGCATTGGGTCATTGCGATAGTGGTAACTCGTAGGCTGAGGCTGGTCTAGGTAATAACCCGTAGACAGAATACCTGGGTAGCCCTCTTTCGCCGCACGACCGATACTATCGTGTCCTTGCCAGCTTTGAATCACGATAGAAGTTGGCAGATCTTTATGCCAAATCTCATCCCAACCCGTCATCTTCTTGCCACGCTCTTCCAGCATCTTTTCAACTTTTACGTTGAGGTAAGACTGTAAGCCGCGCTCGCCATCGATATTGTTCTCTTCGATGAACTGTTGGTGCTTTTCGCTGTTTTTCCATTGCGCATAGTTCGGCTCATCGCCACCAATGTGGAAGTACTCGTCTGGGAACAGTTCTGTCACTTCATCAAACACGTCGCCCAGCATTTCATAGAGCTCTGGGTTAAGTGGGTCCATCAATGGCTCAAATACACCCCAGCCACGTTCTTGTTCGTAGCTTTGACCTTCACCACCCGACATCAAGCGTGGGTAAGCGTGCGCCACAGCAGAAGAGTGTCCCGGCAGTGAAACTTCTGGAATAACACGAATACCAAGATTACGAGCGTACTCAACTAAGTAACGAACTTGGTCTTTGGTGTAGTAATCACCATCAGTGGTTTCTGACCATAGACGCGGCCAAGATTCCGTTTGAATGCGGATACCTTGATCGTCCCAGAAGTGCCAATGGAACACGTTCATTTTCGCAGAAGCCATCGCATCTAGCTGACGAATCAACACATCAAATTCAATGAAGTGACGCGAGGTATCGTAAGAGACTCCACGCCAACGAAAGCGGGGCTCATCAACAATGGTTACGGCAGGAATATGGTAGCCAGTTGCTGTGGTTTCAACGAGCTGTAAAAGGGTTTCGATGCCGTGAATAGCGCCATATGGGCTTGGAGAGCTCAGCGTGATTTGTTCGCCCTGAGTCGTAATTTTGTAGGACTCCACAGAATCAATGTTTTGTACTTCAGATTTTGGCGCCGCGTCGATATCAATGATCAGGTTCGCTTCGTCTGCGCTATCAACCTGCCAGTTTAGAATCGGCACGCCAGTTTGGCGCTCTAGGCGATCGATAAAGCGTTTCGCGGTGTATTCAACGCGATCAGAGTTAAAGCCTTTGATGTAAACCTTGAAGTTACCGTCGACCTTAACTTGCCCAGCTTGCAGCTCGACTGTTTGTGGATACGGCATTAAATTTAGATCGGTATTCGGAGCCATTGCTAACGCCATTGGGGATACTACTGAACTTGAAATCAATAGAGACAATATAGTTTTTTTCATTATTAGTTTTCCTATATAACGGACGTTCTGTTTTGTTTATCGGAGGCGATTCACAAAACAGAACCTTCAGCCACTGCTGTTGTTTATCGTGAGCTCAAAGCCTATCGTCTGTGAAAAACGAATGAGCTCACAAACTTATGATTAGCTAACCAACTCAACCGCTTCACGAACCAACTCCGCGATCTCGTCCCACTGTTCATTCTCGATCATCTTCGGAGATACCATCCAAGTACCGCCACAGCACACCACGCGATCCACGGCTAGGTAGTCATTCACGTTGTGCTTGCCGATACCTCCCGTTGGCATTAAAGACACATCAACGTATGGCGCTAACAGAGATTTCACCATATTGATCCCACCAGACGCTTCTGCTGGGAAGAACTTCAAAAAATTAAGACCTAGCTCCAACGCTTGCTCTACTTGGCTTGGGTTGTTTACGCCAGGAACGATTGGCATACCGATCTCTTGGCAACGTTTTACTGTGTTGGGATTCAAGCCCGGTGCTACGATGAATTCGCTGCCCGCCTCTTTCGCAAGGTCGATCTGCGCAGGTGTGAGTACTGTACCTGCACCGATACACATCTCTGGGTAGGCATCACGCATCGCACGAATCGAATCCGCTGCCGCTTCGGTACGGAACGTCACTTCTGCTACTGGCAGGCCGTTTTCTACCAACACTTTTGCTAGTGGAATCGCATGTTCCACCTTGTTGATTTGGATAACAGGGATAACTTTGAACTGCTTAAGTGTGTTGATCATTTCTTGAGACATAATAGTTCCGCTTTTTATTTTTTAATCAGTTGGCTCATAGCGATCATAGGGATTATTGCGCCAGAGTATTGAATAACGATGGAAGCCAGTTGGTGGCCAAATTCGGCTGCGTCGGTGGCGCTCTCGCCAGTAAGACGCGCAGCTAAATAACCCGCAGCGAATGAATCGCCCGCAGCGCAGGTGTCGACCACGTTAGAAACACGAGTCGCGGATACATAACTCTCAACAACATCGCCTTGTTCAACTTGAACAATCTTGCATGGCTCACAGCCACGTTTGATGACGATCTCTTGGCAGCCTAAGCGAAGGCAGCGTTGTTGAACGCTCTCGCCATTGCCCCAAACCAGCAGGTCGTCGTCTTCGGTAATCAGTGCAATGTCGACCAATGGTAGTAACTTGGCGTACCAATGCTGAGCTTGTTCAGTCGTCCAAAGTTGCGGGCGATAGTTGTTATCAAAAATCAGCTTGCCGCCTTGATTTGAGAACACGCTAATGGCTTTGAATAAGCGCTCACGATAGGCGTCATCTAAAATCGCGATACTGATACCGCTGATGTAAACCGCATCGACTTGTTTCTCGGTCAGGGCGATTTCAAGCTTATTCAGATCACTAGCTTGAAAGTAAGATTTGACTGCCGCGTCGTTGCGCCAGTAATGAAAGTGTCGCTCGCCTGTCTCGTCGGTTTCAACCATGTAGAGTCCAGGAAGCTTGTTCGCAATGCGTTCGACGAAATTGGTTTGAATGCCTTCTAGTTGCCAGCTATCAATCATATTTTGAGACAGCTCATCACTGCCAAGCCCTGTCGCATAGTGCACAGAGAGGTTTTGATGTTGAGTTAAGCGAGAAAGGTAAAGTGCGGTATTAAGTGTGTCACCGCCAAACTTTTTGGTTAATGGAGAGCCGCTGATTTCGACCATACATTCGCCAAAGAAAGCAATATTGAAATGAGAAGATGCAGGCATAGCCGATCCTAAAATAGAGAGATATATGTGGGAGAAGGCCCTGCCACTAAGCAGGGCCTGAATTAAGCAAACCAGTTGTGGAGACTAGGTTTAGCTTGTTTGATTTGCAGGACGTTGAGGTGCCGCTTCTTCTTCAAGTACGCCAGTCTCAGACATTTCCATCTCCATCAGAGCACGCTCGTCATCAAGAATCGCTTTTGCCATTTCAGGTGTTACTTGGTTAGCCGGAGTCACTAGGCTCACAACCACACCTGCCGTTAGAGCAAACAGACATGATGGGATAACTGGGTTGCCCCAGAAGGCTGTGTAGTCAGCGTTTAACATTACTACGAATGAAGCTACAGAAGCACCCGCTAGTGTTGCAAGCGCACCTTGCCAGTTGTAGCGTTTCCAGAATTTACCCAACATACCGCACACAAACATGCCCGACATAACCGTTGAAATCATCTTAGTGATGTAGCCAATGATGTCGTTTGACGTCAGTGCGAACAGTAGTGCGAAGCCAATCACCACAACCAAAGCTAGACGAGAGTAGTTCAACATTGATTCTTTGTTTGGTACGCGGCCTGTGAACATCACGTACACGTCACGCAGTAGGATAGATACACCGGCAATCGCATCTGAGCTTGCACTCGACATGGTTGCAGATAGACCTGCGATAAGAACAATCATGCCTACGCCAACTGGAAGAACCGTTGCAGCTACGTATGGGAACGAGTAGTTCGGGTTATCCAATGATGGGTCGATTGCGTGCGCAGCCATACCAATGATTGCTGGAATAATAGAGAAGAAAAGGTACAACACACCAGAAGCGACAAATGAGCGACGGATAGTTGAAACATCTTTACCAGAGTAGATACGCTGACGGAATGAAGGTGTTGCAAGTACGCCCACACCGATAACCACAGCCAGAGAAACAGCAGGCAGAATGCCCAGTTTATCGATTGCTAAAAAGCTTGTAGCAGCAGGGTCCATCGCAGCGTAAAGGTTATCCATGCCACCAATGTGATCAACAGACATTACCGCCATTAGGATGAAGCCAGCAAAAAGGATGATTGCTTGAATCGTATCGGTCCATACAACTGCTGTGTAACCACCGATAACAACGTAGATAGTGAAAGCTGCAGCAATAATAATTTTCGCAAGGTTAAGGTCGATGTCTGCAATCCACGCTAGGTACATGCCGCCACCTAGAATGTGCGCACCTAACCAACCGATTGACGCGATAAAGATAAGTAGGCCAACCACGTTTTTTACGATTCGGTTAGCGCCAACGTAATAAGCCAGCTCTTCACTCATGGTCATGAAGTTCAGTTTACGAACCGGAGCAAACCAAAGTGCAAGCAATAGGATGCCCACAGCACCGCCAATTCCGTACAGAGCACCTGCCCAACCATTTGCGTAGCCAAAGCCAACCGCGCCCATACTTGAACCCGTGCCGACCATAGTCGCAACTGTTGTACCAAGTACTAAGAATAATGGCAGGCCACGGCCGCCTAATAAGAAATCTTCGCCAGATTTTTGATTACGCGAGACAAACCAGCCTAACCAAATTAGAAAACATACGTACACGCCGAAGCCTGTAAGAAAAAGTGTGCTGTTCATTTGACACCTCTCAGTGAAATATTGAGTTCATTCTTGAACTTTATTTATGATTCATTCATTTTTATATTTCATATAATTACTTTATTGATTTTATCTATTTTAATTAAAGTAATTTTTATAAATGTAGGGTGAGAGTATTAAAGGATAATAACAGGGATGACTAACCCCTAATACTCTCTAAGTAGGTAATTGTGATTAGGTTATTACTAAACGCGATCCGCGCGGTAGCAAGTCACATCTACTTCAACCTTCACGTCTACAACTAGGTCGCAAACCATGCAGATACGAGCCGGTGGGTTAGCACCGAAGAACTCTTTGAATACCTTATTAAAAGATTGGAAGTAACGAGAATCCGTTAGCACAACCTTTACGTGCATTACGTCTTCTAGGCCGTAGCCCGCTTCAGTCATGATATCGACACAGTTTTGGATCGCTAGGCGAGACTGGTCAACAATGCCACCCTCTACCACTTCACCATCTGTCATCGGTGTCTGGCCAGAAACGTATAGGAAACCACCCGCTTCAGTTGCGCGTGCAAATGGTAAATGTTGTCCGCCTGTACCTGTACCGCCTTCAACACCGTAACGTTTAATAGTCATTTTTTAACTCCACTTCTTTATAGATAATATTGGTTCTGTTCCAATATATTTAAATTAATTCGTCGTTTTCTTATTACTGTATATCTAATAAAATAATTAAATTCTAATTACGGTAAATAAAAACGCCTGAACGATTATTTTTCACTTTTCCTTTTTGGTAAGTTAACTCACCATTTACAAATACACTTTCGATTCCCTCAGCAACTGACATAGGATTTTCAAATGTTGCTGTGTCTTTAATATTCTTTGGGTCAAATAAAACTAAATCGGCAAATGCGTCTTGGCGAATCTCACCTCTTCCCGCGAGGTTATAGCGCTTCGCAGACATTCCGGTCATTTTGTGAATCGCTTCTGGCAGCGCAAACAGTTTTTCCTCTCGGCAGTAATGACCTAAGACTTTCGGGAAGGTGCCCCACAATCTTGGATGTGGATGCGGGTCATTTGGTAAACCATCAGAACCAACCATGGTCAGCTTGTATTTCAATACGCGCTTTACGTCGTTCTCATCCATGCAGTGGTAAACCGCACCGGCTGGTTGAAGCGCTTTTGCTGCGTCCATCAGTGGTAGGTTCATCTCATCAGCAATCTGCTTAAGCGTTTTGCCTGCATGTTCAGGCTTTGCTTTAGACCAAGTGATGAAGATGTCGAAATCGTCTGTCACCTGTTTCAGATCTAATGTCGAAGAGCTCGCTGAGTATGGATAGCAGTCGCAAGACACATCTTGGTGCTCTGAAACCTTGTCCATCAAATCAAGCACTTCAACAGTTCTGCCCCAGTTGCCTGCACCTGCACATTTAAGGTGAGAGATAACAACCGGTACTTTCGCGTATTGGCCTGTCTCAAACGCCTCTTCCATCGCGCTTAAGATCTCTTCAAATTCGGTACGCATATGCGTGGTATAGATGCCGCCATGGCTAGACAGCACTTTGGCTAACTGCATCACCTCATTCGCGTTGGCTTGCTTCGCACTTGCGTAAGCCAAACCAGAACTCAAGCCTAATGCGCCCTGCTCCATTGCTAAATCAAGGTTGCTTTGCATTGCTGCAATTTCTTCTTCGCTTGCGGTGCGTTGTAGGTCGTCCATCACTTGGTTACGCAGTGTGGTGTGGCCAACTAACGCTGCTACGTTCACCGCTGGTTGCGCTTGCTCTACCGCTTGTGCATACGCCGCAAAAGTTGGGTATTTAAAATCAGCCTGCGCACCTAAAAGATTCATTGGGTCAGGTGGATCGCCAGCCAAAACCGTTGGCGATGCGCTGATGCCACAGTTGCCAACAATCACGGTTGTCACACCTTGGCTGACCTTAGGTAGGCAGTCTGGGTAACGAATTACGTTGGTATCGTCATGTGTATGTACATCGATAAATCCAGGAGCCAATGCTAAGCCTGCTCCCTCAACCAACTGGCCACAATCTTCGTGATCGATTTGACCAATTTCGGCGATTTTTCCATCAAGGATTGCTACATCGGCACAAAACGATTGTTCGCCGGTGCCGTCAAACACCTCTACATTTTTGATTATCGTATCGAACAACATTTTTCACTCTCTCAATCCACTGTGTTGATGGAGCTATATTAGAAATCCAGCCGATTATTTTCAGTGACAAAACACACATAATATTTTAATTTGTGTGATAGTTTCTATCACAAAACACATTATAGATATATTTAAACATTAAATAACAACCACTTAAATCATGTTAGGAATCAGCAATGAAACATAACCCTGCACAAAAAGATGTTATAAAGTATCAAAAAGATAGTTTCATCTTGACTGAAAAAGGCCAAAAAGGGAGAGCAGTATCACAATCTGAGAACGGTGTTTATCGACTGGTTGATGAAGACATTTCGCTTCCGGTAGCAATTATCAAACAATCAGCGTTGACCAATAACCTGAATTGGATGCAATCATTCGCCGATCATCATCAGGTTAAATTGTCGCCACATGGCAAAACATCGATGACGCCTGATTTCTTCCGTCAACAGCTAGAAAATGGCGCTTGGGGAATTACCGTTGCGACACCTGCACAAGCAGAAATTGCAGCAATGGCAGGCGCAAAAAGAATCATCATGGCTAACCAATTGGTAGGTAAAACCAACATGGCGATCATCGAACAGCTTATTAGTGAGTTCGACGTTGATTTCTATTGCTGTGTGGATTCATCGGTAAACGTGCAGCAACTCAACCAATACTTCGCCAACAAAAAGCAGACGCTAAAAGCTCTAATCGAGTTTGGTGTTCCGGGTGGCCGTTGTGGTTGTCGTTCACCTCAAGAAGTTTTAGAACTGGCTCAAACCATTCAAGATACGCCTGCACTTTCGCTAGCGGGTATTGAGGTGTATGAGGGCGTGATTCATGGCGACAATGCCGAGCAAGACATTCGTACCTTCTTAAACCAAGCGCTGACCTCGGTCGAAAGCCTCGCATCAGACGGTTTAATTACCGGTCAACCTATCATCACTGGTGCAGGTTCGGCTTGGTATGACGTGGTTGCAGAATGTTTAGCGAACCTAACCGATTACTTGGCGATCATCCGCCCGGGCTGTTACGCGATTCACGACACAGGTATCTACCTAGACGCTCAAAGCAAGGTGTTGCAGCGTGCCCAAGTAAACCAAGGTTACGCGTGCGAATTGGGTGGAGATCTGGAATCGGCACTTGAGGTATGGGCGTATGTAATCTCTCGCCCAGAACCGACTAAACTAGTGGTTGGGCTAGGCAAGCGTGATGTGGCCTTTGATGCGGGTTTACCTATTGCCGAACGCGGCTATCGCAATGGCAAAGCTATCTCTGTGAAAGGGCTGACTGCGACCGCCGTGATGGATCAGCATACCTTTGTTGAAACGGACGGCTCTTCTGAGATTGAAGTGGGAGACATGATTGCCTTCTCAACCTCACACCCGTGTTTAACCTTCGATAAGTGGCGCTACATTGCCATCAGCGATGACGACCATCAGGTAACAAACTGGGTGGAAACCTGCTTCTAGTTCGATTTTTCAATAAGCTAGAATCAGCGAAGCAATAAGATATACTAACGGGGCTAAGGCTTAGTTTTAAACGGCTAAAAAGCTAAAAAGCTAAAAAGCTAAAAAGCTAAAAAGCTAAAAAGCTAAAGAGCTTACTTCTTACGAGCTAGGTTCTTAATAACTAGGTGATAACGATTAGCCCCATCAACAAAGGATCAGGATTCTTGAGTTTAGAAGTAGATATCATTTCACAGATAACGGAGCGTTTTCCCGCTCTTCGTGATGCAGAGAAAAAAGTCGCTAAGCTGATCATGGACGACATTGATTTTGCTGCCAATGCCAGCATCACAGAGCTTGCTGAAAGCGCTCAAGTGAGTGAAGCCACCATTACACGTTTTGCTAAAGCGATCGGTTGCAGCAACGTACGTGATATGAAGATTAAGTTGGCTCAGACGCTAACCGTTGGCCAGCGCTTTATCCTCGAACCGGTTGACCAAACGGGTTATCAAGGTATCTACGAATCGATCAAGCAAAGCCTAGACATCAACCGCACCTTGTTCAAAGAGCAAGACGTTGAAACCGCAGTCAGCTGGCTGCATAACGCCAGACAGATCATTGCTATTGGTATGGGTGGTGGTTCAACCATTGCTTCTCAAGAGCTGCAACATCGACTGTTTCGTTTAGGCTACCCAGTGGTGTCGTACAACGATGGCTTGATGTCACGTATGGTTGCTGCCACGGCAGATGCTAATGACGTAATGGTGATGATCTCTGCGACTGGCTTTACACCAGTGATCACAGAAACGGCAGAGCTGGCTAAGCAGTACGGACTTAAGATCATTGCGATTACCCCACAAGATACACCGCTAGCAAAAATTGCCGATATCTTGTTACCCATCAAGCATATGGAAACCGACTTCATCTACAAGCCGTCGGCTTCTCGCTACGCTATGTTGGCGTTAGTGGATGTGCTTTCTATGGGAATCGCAGTCAATCACAAGAACCGTTCGCGCGACAAACTGCGTCGCTTGAAAGTTGCGCTCGATTCTTACCGAGGCGGTGGCGATAGACAGCCTCTCGGTGATTAACGAATCAAGGATAGAATGAGCTTAAATTCACGCGCGCGGCAGTCTTTCACAAGCTCGTATAAGCTCATTTCTAATCCTGTGATTTGGATACCAGCATCCATTAGTCGACGGATTGCCAGATCTTTGTTGAGTGCCGTTCGTGAGCTAACACAGTCGCCAACTACCTGAACCCTGTACCCAAGTTCCAACAACCCCATTGCGGTTTGATAAACACAAATATGAGCCTCAATACCACACACTAACCAAGTCTCTACATCCTTGGCTTGAACCGCCTCAACAAACTTGGGCTCATCACACGCGTTGAAAGTGAATTTAGGTATCGGCTTTGCATCATTCAGCAAGTCATTAAGTTCGTCAACCGTCGCACCTAGCTTCTCTGGGTTCTGCTCCAAACGAATAATTGACAGCCCCAAAACCTGCGCTCCTTGAGCTAACTTCCCGCAATTAGCAATCAGCGTATCGCTCTCATCAACAAGGCGTGCGAGCTTGCCTTGTACGTCCACAACCACCAAACCTGTGTTTTGTTTCGTTAGCATGTTTATTCCTTGTTTTAAACAGCCTGACTCACTAAGCAACCGGATGAACATTTTATCTACTATGTAACGATTCAACTTACAAAGCCATACAGTAATACGTATAAGACTACGGAATAATACTCACCAACGGTCGAAAGGTCGCAAAACAAAAATAATTGATACTGGCATGACATTTAAGAATGAGTAACAAAAATGAACAAGATAACAAAATCAGCATTAGCACTGGGTTTAATCAGCGCAGTTTCTCTTCCAGCTTTAGCTGCAGGTACTGACGGCGGTGCGTACATCGGTGGCGGCCTTGGTGTGTACCAAGATTCTGATACAGACGGTCAAGGCAACCTAGACTCAGACGGCATGGGTTACAACCTATATGGTGGCTACCAGTTCAACCGTATCGTTGGTGTTGAACTTGGCTACAACGATTACGCAGACTACAAAAAGGGTGCTGCAAAACTGTCGCCAACTTCTATTTCGTTATCAGCAAACCTAGGTTATACGTTCTACAACACGATTCGTCCATTCGTGCTTGCAGGTTTAAGCTCTGTTGACCTACACGCAAATAACGCAGCTCTATATGATGACGATAGCGGTACCGGTTTCCACTTTGGTGTTGGTGTTGAATACACGCCAATCGAACATCTAACACTACGCCTAATCTCACAAGCAGACGCAGTGAGTGTTGAGAACGACTACGGCTTTAAGAAAGAAGACAAAACACTTGCCTTCAACAGCATTAGCTTCGGTGGTTCTTACAACTTCTAATGTGATTGAACCACATAGAATAAGCTGAACATACTAATTCACTTTGCTGTTCCACCTTGTCATGAAGGTCACTCAGTAAAGTGAATTTTTTGTTTCTACACGCACTATCGCGTCATTTCACTTTAGCCGGTTTATCGCTCACCATTACTTACTGAGCTTTATGCGTTGATATTAGAGCTTTCTTGGTAGCGAGACTAAAATAAAGGGATAAGAGACGCAGGAAAACAAGACCTATGAATCTACCAAGCTTTAACATGTCGATAAACAAGCTGCCTTTTGTGTTGGCCGTGTATTATCTGCTTGTCGTTAACTTGCCTATCTCACGCGAACTGTTCAATATTCTTAGTGCCTCACAAGCCGAAAGCATTGGGTTTATCATCTCGATCCCATTTTTCTTTCTCGCCGCATTCAACTTTATCTTTCAAGTATTCAACTGGCCGATATTCGCCAAAGCTTTTTTTATCTTGTTACTACTTACTTCCTCTTTAGTCAGCTACAGCATGTTCAACTACGGCATTTTTGTAGACTATGGAATGATAGAAAACGTCTTCGAAACCAACAGCGGAGAGGCTGCTAGCTACCTAAGCAGCTATTCTATTTTATGGTTTGTTCTGATGGGAGGAGTCCCGTCACTGCTGCTTTTATTTACGGATCTTGAAAAAGAATCTTGGAAAGATTTTGCTATTTGGAAGGCGATTGGATTGCTCTCTTCGTTGATTGTCATAGCGATTATTGCTGGACTGTTTTACAAAGATTATGTGTCGATTGGTCGTAATAACTCTCATCTTAAAAAGATGATCATTCCGACCGAATACGTAGCATCAACAGTCAAATACATCAATAACACCTACATCAAACAGCCCATCCCCTATCAAGAATTGGGATTAGATGCTCAACTCAAGCCACAAGCAAAAGCGGCAACCAAACCGACCTTATTGGTGTTTGTGCTTGGCGAAACCGCTCGCGTGTATAACTACCAATATTATGGCTATGAGAGAGAAACCAACGCTCATACCAAGCCTTATAACCCGATATTTTTCTCTGATGTTCAGTCATGCGGAACCGCCACTGCGGTTTCTGTGCCGTGTATGTTTTCTAACATGAACCGAAGCAACTACGATCGCGACAAAGCCTACAACCAAGATAACGTGGTCGACATTATGAACCGCGCGGGCATTCACTCTATCTGGCGAGAGCACGATGGTGGAGACAAGGCGGTCGCACATCGAATCAAAGAGATGACTCTCGTCGCCAAAGACAGCGACCCGCTGTGTAATAACGATGTGTGCTATGACACAGCCATGCTAGAGAACTTCGAACAAGATACTCAAGATCTTAAACAAGATAGCATCATTTTCTATCATATCTCAGGATCTCACGGCCCAACGTACTTTGAGCGTTATCCAGAAGAACATAAGAAATTTACGCCTGACTGCGCTCGTGCAGATATCGAAAACTGTACCAAAGAGGAAGTGGTTAACACCTACGACAACACCATCTTGTATACGGATTTCTTTCTCTCACAGGCTATGCAAAAACTAGAGAAACTCACCGATAAGTACAACGTGGCGCTGATGTACATTTCCGATCATGGTGAATCTTTAGGGGAAAACGGCGTCTACTTGCACGGTATGCCTTATTCATTGGCACCGAAAGAGCAAACCCATGTGCCTATGATCATGTGGATGTCTGATGGCTTCGCCGAGCAGAAAGGGATAAACCAAACCTGCTTAAGAAAGGCGGGGAAAGAGCAGAGCTTTTCTCACGATAACCTGTTCGACTCCTTGCTTGGCCTAATGGACGTGCAAACCAAAGAATACCGAGAAAACCAAGACATTTTTGCTGCGTGTCGGTAGTGCTTTTACTTATGTAAACCATCGGAAAACTCGAGTTGCCTGAACAAGCTCTCCTCAACTTCCCCTAAAAAGAAAAGACCTCGGTCTTTTCTTTTTTTCGTCGCTAACATGGAGCCAGAGTGCTAATTTATAACGACGAAACAATGAGCTACATTTAATAGAGACAATAATGGAAGAGTCCGTCGTACTCCAAAGACCAACATGTCTTATTAGACTTCATCTCACTCACATCGCTCATTGAACTTACCACGATTAAGCTCAGTTCAATACCGCGCCTGAATGGCGCATAATATCAATGTTTACGTCATATCATTAAGGACAAATGAATGGACGCTTTCATAATTTCAAGCTGGCAATTTTCTGAGGGGGTGGCACATGAACACACCACCAGCCCAGCCTCATTCGAGCAATCAACTTGGTATCACTGCCAAAGAGATGCTGACGGTTTGAGAGAATGGCTCCACAGTAATACGGTTCCAAATGCCATCATCGATTCATTACTCACCGATGACACCCGCCCTCGGTTCGAACAATTTGGCCACGACTGTTTTTTGATGATTCTGCGAGGCATTAATCTAAACGAAGGTGCTAACCCTGACGACATGCTTAGCCTACGCATCTTATGGTACAAAGGCACTTTAATATCGACACGTAAAGTTCCTTCAAAAGCGGTCAGTAATCTGATATCTGATCTCAAACAAAACCAAGGCCCTACATCATTACCTGATGTGTTGTTGGGCATGATCCGTGGAATCAACCACAGTATTTCAACCTTCCTAGCACCCGTCGAACTATTAATTGACGAGTTAGAATCTACATCCAATATCGACATAAGATCCATTAACGCTCTACATTCAAGGCTACTCAGACTAAGGCGTTATTTGAAGCCACAGAAATACGTTTTTGAAGATTTAATGAGTGACCTACCTGCGCCATTGAGTAAGCACAACAGTCATATAAAGAACAGCCTTGATACCATCCTGAGAATTAACGAGTCTGTTGAGTTTTACATCGAACAAATTAATGTATTTTTAGCGAGCCTAAGTCAGCAACAAGCTGAAAAAATGAATAGAAATACGTACCTATTTTCTATCATTGCAGGTATTTTCCTCCCTGCTGGGTTTTTCACCGGTTTACTGGGTGTCAATATCGCTGGGATACCCGGAACAGATAACCCGATAGCATTTCCACTATTTTGCGTTGGGCTGCTCGTGGTCATAGCGGCAGAGGTCGTTATTTTGAAAAAATTGAGGTTTATTTAATGGTTGAGTTTTTGCAATCCAATATGTGGCTTAGACAAGTAGTTTTAGGTTTACTTCTTATCACTGTGTATTGGGTGATCAAACGCTTAGGTAAGAACTGGATAGAAACATTAGCGGAAAATAAGCGTGTCGAATTGAAGCGAAAGCAGTTCGTGATTAAGTGTTTCAATATTGTTCTGTTTCTACTCTTCATCGCTGTGTTTACGATTGTTCTTAACTTGGGTTTTGGTGATATTTCTCTGTTCTTGTCTTCGATATTTGCGGTGCTGGGTGTCGCTTTATTCGCGCAATGGTCGATTCTAAGTAACCTCACAGCCAGCGTACTAATATTTTTCGTCTTCCCTTATCGCATTGGCGACAGAGTAAGAGTCGCGGAGAAAGACGAAGACATCAGCGGTGTGATCATCGATATCACCATGTTCCATGTTATTCTTCGACACAGTTCGGGCAACATTATCACCTACCCTAATAACCTGATCCTACAAAAAGGCGTAATCAAAGTTTTGGTTGAACCGGAAGCAAAAAGTGAAGCAGGTGATACTGAGCTAACCAAAACTGAAAATTCAGAATCATAAGATTTACTGGTGCCTTAGATATCGGCAAGTCAAACAGATAGACACCGCGAACTGATTCGTAAGATATTAAAAGAGCTTAGTTCGACATGGATTGCAAAACTTGGCGATAAAGGACATTAGAGAGAAGCTTCAATAAGGTAAAAGTCTAACACCCAATACTTACGCCAAACAAGGCGGATTAACCATAGATGTGTATGGTGGAGTGAGATCGGACTAACCCAACCTTGCTCTATAACGAACGCTCTGTTTATAACTTACACCTCTGCCTTTTGCGTCTCATTCGTAGCAAGTTTTATTGAGTTTAGAATTGCGACTAAATATACTGGGGACATCATCAGTCGGAGGGCAATAATGAATAATAAAAACAAACACATAGTTTTAATTCATGGTCTGTATATGCCTGCGTTGATCATGCAATATCTAGATAGAAATTTTAAGAAACGCGGCTTCACCACCCATAAGTTCGCCTACAACTCACTGCGCTTTCCTTCCGCAGCAAAACGCCTAAATCGCTTCGTGAATGCGCGCTTTGATGAACACGATAAGGTCTATTTCTTTGGTCACTCACTCGGCGGCTTGCTGATACGTCACTACTTTAAATTCTACCAACCCGACTTTGCAGACACCTGCATCATTACCGCGGGGACTCCACACAACGGCGCAACTATCGCTAAAACGTTGTCGAATCATGGTCTTGGATTTATATTTGGTTCGAGCAAAATGATCTTAAGTGATGGCTTGGGTGACTACGATATTGATGTGCCGATTGGCGTGATTACAGGCACCTACGACGCCGGAGTTGGACGTATTGTACTGGGGAAAAATCCGGGCGATGGCACAGTCACACTCGAAGACGCCAACCTGAGAGGAGCAACGGATACTTACGCCCTCAAACTCAACCACACGGCGCTTGTCTACTCCAAAGAAGTCGTAACACTGTCGGCTCAGTTCATCGAACACAGGGCTTTTAAGGACGCTTCATAGCTTATTTCCATTAGCTTTTGCGCGTTGACTCCTGTATCGAGCTCTGTTCTCTTATATGTGAAAGACAAAAACAAAAATACCACTCTGCGATAAGAGTGGTATTCAAAGATTCATTACTGAAAGTGAGTGCTTGTTATACTTTCTATACTTGTTACAAGCGATTAACTCGTGTTGGTAGGAACACCTCACCCAACATGCATCGCACCGAACCACCACCAATGTCTTCAATCGTTTTCACGTTAAATGGTAGCAGCTTGCCATGTGTCGAAAGCTGAGCTAGTTGGGCTGGAGAAAACGCATCGTAAGCCGATTGAGACATCGCGATCACCTTGTCGCCATTCACGGTTTCAAGCTGCAGGATGTTGCCACAGAAACGGTTCATCTGATCAATTGAGATAGAGATAACCTGCTTATCTTTAGCAAGCGACTTCACCACAAAGCGGCGTTCAAACTCAGGAATCACTTCATCACAGATCACGCAGAAGTTATCGCCAATCGCCATCATCACATTGGTGTGGTAGATCGGCTGACCAGACGGCAGTGCTGTTTGGAATGACACCACGCGAGAATAACCAATGCGCTTTGCATAGTCTTCTAACACTTCGCGGTCACAACGCTGAGAAAGCGCAGCGTAGATGGTCTTGTTGATATGGTCGATAACCATCACGCCCGTGCTCTCTAGATAAGAACCTTGCGCGATGTAAGACTCTAGAGACTCGCTATGGTTAACAATGCGACCCGACGCTTCTAACGCTTCAATAAGAGCATTTGGCTTAACTTCATTCTGACGGTTTTCACACGCCATAGGGAACGTGAATAAGCTTCCATCACTACAGGTACTGAACCAGTTGTTTGGGAAAACAGCATCCGGAGTTTCAACGCCCAATTCTGGGTAATCAAACTCTACAACTTGCACACCTTCTTTACGCAACGAAGCGACCATAGCCTTAAATTCGGCCATCGTTTCTACCTTCACCTCAGCTTCGGTCAGATTCACTCTGTGCTGAAATTCGTTATCACGTGCTGTTTCTTCGTTAAATTTAAACTCTTTTGGCGGCACCATAACAACGCAATTGGCGTTTTGAACATTAGTAATATGAAGTGATTTTTTGTGTAGGTTTAACATTTCAACCGTCCCTATCTTTTATTTACTTCAGAATTGTAAACAACTTGTTACGATAAGATTCACTGAAAAGAATATTGATTTGAATATTTATCCCAAATAATTACTGCAGATCTTAGATTAATCGGTAATTTTTACTGCAAGATAACAGCACATCAGAAAGAACCAACTGTATGCATATTCGTTAAGTCACTTTATGGATAAATATTCCGATTCCATTTTCTCGCCCATCACGAGTTTTGATTACAATTTAATCCATTTAGCGTTAGGATTATCACCGTTGCATAACAATCAATTACGTTTGAAATCAGCTTAACTTTTCCTGTCTAATTCAATCTAAAATAAGCGTCATGAAAGACACTCTTTGGACCTTTCCTGCATCGCTTAGACAAAGTTTTAGTGTTTTAAAGCCAAGTGCCTAAATAGGCGCTAGAACAAAATCCATCGAATGATTTAATACTGATAAGAACCCATGGCCGCTTATATAATTTCAAACTAAGACAGTTAAATTTCAAATCAAGACTATAAAAACAAAGCTGCACCAACGATGCAGTCGCTTATAGATGCACTAGTTTATAAAGGGAAATCTATGTACAAGAAATTTGAAGGCTTTACTGAAGCCTTTCCAAAGGGAGAGCCGATACAACCTCCTACTGGCATACTGGCATTCTGCCGCCATTACACTCGAGGTTTCGAAAAACCATTGATTTTGCTCGGGTTGATGAGCATGACCATCGCGATCATCGAAGTCGCGCTGTTCGGTTACATGGGGCAATTGGTCGACTGGCTATCAACAAGCAACCCAGACACTTTCTTAGCAGACAACGAATCGACATTGATGGGGCTCGGTATTCTGCTGTTGGTTGTGATGCCAATCTTGATCAGTGTTTACTCGCTATTGCTTCACCAAACTTTGCTGGGCAACTACCCAATGTCGATTCGTTGGTTAGCACACCGCTACCTTTTGAAGCAAAGCCTGTCCTTCTATCAAGATGACTTCGCCGGACGTGTCGCGACCAAAGTGATGCAAACCTCGCTTGCAGTGCGCGAAACTGTGACCAAGATGGTCGATGTGTTTGTCTACGTGACGGTTTACTTCACGGCGATGCTGTTCATGCTTGCTGAATCAGATTGGCGCTTGATGGCTCCGATGCTGATTTGGCTATTCGTTTACATCGGTATTCAACTGCACTTCGTGCCAAAGCTAAAAGACGTGTCTTCAGAGCAAGCGGATGCGCGATCGTTAATGACAGGTCGTATTGTCGATAGTTACACCAACATCGCGACGGTGAAATTGTTCTCACACAGTAAAAGAGAAACCGAATACGCCGAAGAAGGCATGGAAGGCTTCCTAGATACTGTGCACCGCCAAATGCGCTTGGTAACCGGCTTCAACATCTGCGTGGAATTCGCTAACTATCTATTGGTGTTCAGCATTGCGGGTATCTCTATCTACCTATGGCTAGATAGCGCAATCACCGTGGGTGCAATCGCGATTGCGGTCAGCTTGGCTCTGCGTATTAACGGCATGTCGAAATGGATCATGTGGGAAATTGGTGGTCTGTTTGAGAACCTTGGTACCGTGATTGACGGCATTAAAACTCTGTCTAAGCCTATTGCTATTGAAGACAAGAAAGACGCGAAGCCTCTGGAGGTTCCACAAGGCGGTATCAACTTCGACAATGTAAGCTTTAACTACGGTGAGAATAAGGGGGTGATCAACAACCTAAACCTCAACATCAAACCGGGTGAAAAAGTGGGTTTGGTTGGCCGTTCAGGTGCAGGTAAATCGACCCTAGTTAACTTACTACTGCGTTTCCACGATGTAGAAAGTGGTCGCATCCTGATTGATGACCAAGAGATCTCGAGCGTTACTCAAGATTCTCTGCGTAGCAACATAGGTATGGTGACCCAAGATACCTCACTGCTGCACCGTTCGATCAAAGACAACATTCTTTACGGTCGACCAGAGGCATCAGACGAAGAAGTATACGCGGCAACTAAACAAGCACACGCGCATGAGTTTATCGAAACGCTAACCGACCCGTTTGGCAACATTGGTTACGATGCTCAAGTAGGTGAACGTGGCGTTAAGCTTTCTGGTGGTCAGCGTCAACGTGTGGCTATCTCACGTGTTCTTCTAAAGAATGCTCCATTACTTGTTCTCGATGAAGCAACTTCTGCGCTCGATTCTGAGGTAGAGGCAGCGATTCAAGAGAGCTTGATTGAGCTAATGGAAGGCAAAACGGTTATTGCGATTGCACACCGCCTGTCGACCATTGCAGCGATGGATCGCCTGATCGTACTCGACCAAGGCAATATCGTTGAAGAAGGCACTCACCAAGAGCTGATTACACAAAATGGCATCTATGCTCAATTGTGGAATCACCAGACCGGTGGCTTTATTGCCGATGATCTTGAGCAAGCTACGAACGCTTAATTTTTGTGCTATTTTAAAAGTGCGATGTGATTCACACCAATTTGTTTATTAGCGGTAAATTACACATGGCAGAATGTTATGTCGTAATTATATAATGACATTAACACCAAAGACGCCTCGCTTGCGCGTTCTGGAATAAGGCTAGACTTCGGGGGGAGGCTAGCCTTTTTTATGCCTGCTATTTGGCGCTCTTTGCTACCTGTCCAATAAACTTCATCGATCCTTTTGTTTTTTTCTTGGCGTTTTTTTCTTAAAATGCGCGCAATATTCTTTCTAGAGATCAACCATGAACAAAAGTGTCTTAACTAACGTTATTGCGTTAGCACTGCTTGCTGGCGGCTATGCGACAGCAAACCAATACTTGCTTTACGCAGGCCTATTCGCCTTTTCTGGTGCCATCACCAACTGGCTTGCGATTCACATGTTGTTCGAGAAAGTACCCGGCCTATACGGTTCAGGCGTTATTCCAGCACGCTTTGAAGAGTTCAAGGCAGCCATCAAGCAACTGATGATGGAGCAATTCTTTACAGAAAGTAACATCGACCGCTTCCTAAGCAGCGAGATGACAGGAAAGTCGCTCAATCTAGAGCCTGTGATTCAGAAGATCGACTTTAACCCTGCATTCGACTCACTGGTGCATGTTATCGAGAACTCTCAGTTTGGCGGTATGTTGGCAATGTTTGGTGGCACAGAAGCACTAGAGCCAATGAAAGCGCCGTTTGTTGAGAAGATGCAAGAATCTGTGATTGAAATCAGCAAGAGTGATTCTGTAAAAAATGCCATCAAAGACGAGCTAGAATCGCCTGCGATGATGGATGAAATCAAAGAAAACATTGAGGCGATCATCGATCAGCGCTTGAATGAACTAACACCTAAGCTGGTTAAAGAAATGGTTCAGACCATGATCAAGAAACACCTTGGCTGGCTTGTGGTTTGGGGCGGTGTATTCGGTGGTGTGATTGGCTTAATCTCTGCGGCCATTACGCTTTAAGGCGAACAAATTTATCGGATTGCTCTTTATCTGACGCTCAACAAAAAATGGAAGCTTATTGCTTCCATTTTTTATATCTAAATCACGTTGGTAAGCGAAATTAGGCCACTATTTTAGAGTTGCCAACAACTCAGGGTTCACGCCGAAGCCCTTTTTATGCTCTTCAATCACCACTTCACTACGTGTCTGAATCACACCAGGCAAGGTGCCCAGCTTGGTGGCCATAAACGCTTGGTACGCCTTCATGTCTTTCACTCGAACCTTGATCATGGTGTCAAAGTCACCCGACAGTGAGTAGCACTCTTCCACCTCAGGCATCATTTCCACGGCTTGGGCAAATTTGTCGAAGATCGAAAAGCTAGTCTGATCGAGACGGATATGGATAAAGACTTGAACATCGAGTCCCAGCTTTTCTGAACAAAGCTCAGCATGATAGCCCGTGATGTAGCCCTCTTTCTCCAATCGCTTGAGTCTATCAGAGCAAGGTGACGTCGTAAGGTTGACCTGTTTTGCCAGTTCAACAACAGGTAAACGCCCTTTCATATGCAGAATTCTTAGTATCTCTTTATCGATACGATCGAGCTGATGCTGAGACATAACATTCCTTAAACATTCTAAATTCCGCTCAGTATATTCCATACCAAGTGCAATCGAAGAAAACCTCGCTCACACATTTAAAAACTAAATGCACGGATGATATTCACGCCAGATATAAACACATACAAATAGATAAGAACCCTTATAAATCAAACTCTGGTTATTAACAAATTATTATAGAAATGACCCGATTAACAAATAAGTTGAGCCGGAAACGAAAGAAAGGATATAGGCCAAAGTGAATAATATAATTATCAAAGAGAAAGGATGACTCTATTATGAAAACGCAAGAACTCGCATATAAACCTTACGGTATTGGTTCATGGACACACGTAACGGTATCAAAAGATGTTGCTCAGGCACTAGCAAATGAATACTCAAACTATGGATGGGAAGTGAAGATTGATGGCAATGCCATTGAAGCTGAGCTTGCACTCAAGGCTGCTTAGAAACACAAAAACCTCCTAGCACGGAGGTTTTTTGAATCAAGTTAGTAAGCACTTACTATGAGTTAGGCTAGGCCAACTTGGGGAACAGCACTTCCAGTTTCGCAACGACAATTGCACGTGCGGCAGAAGTGCTGAGTTTCCATATCGTAGTACAGGTTTCCACTAAATAGTTTTGACGTCCATTGCATCATACGGCCAGAAGCTGTCTCGGGCTCTGATTCACAACGTTTCATTATAGACTTATGTAGTGTTGTTTTTTTACATCCTTTGCAATAGAGATCAGGCATACCTTTGTCCTATAGGTCTTTAGTGGTTACTGACAATTGACACATCATGTCCAATTCGGTTCCACAATTCACCGAGCTAATGAAAAAAGTGAGCGCCAAGTTCAAAAAATAGCCATTTTTCTGTTTTATTTTTTGACATCACTCGCCATTGAGTAAGTTGATCTTTCCCTTCTCACGCAAGATCCTACCGCTTCGATTTACATTGTAAACCCCCATTTCAATATCAGAAAACCTCGAATAAACTTAATTTGAAATAAGACAAAGGTCGTACTCACATAAAAAAATAGAGCCACCGAAGTGACTCTATTGTTTTTAGCTCATGTTCTTTGCTAATTCACATCTGTTTTACAATGTAAATTAGTCTAGCTCAACGAGATTCTTCTCGAACTCAGCGTGTTGCTTCTTAACTTCGTCTTCAGGCTCGCCAGTAATTAGGCTCACGATAACGATAGAAAGCGTCGATAGGATGATTCCCGGTACGATTTCGTACACATCGAACCAACCGCCCGTGAACTGCTTCCAAAGAACAATCGTAACACCACCAACCACGATACCCGCTAGAGCGCCGTTACGGTTCATACGAGACCAGTATAGGCTCAACACGATAGCTGGACCAAATGCAGCACCGAAACCAGCCCATGCATAAGATACAAGGCCAAGAACTGAACTGTCTGGCGTCATCGCTAGCACAAGTGCAATCAAAGAGATTAGGATAACCGCGAAGCGGCCTACACGAACAATCTCTTCAGACGTCGCATCTTTCTTAAGTACTTGCTTATACAGATCTTCTGCTAGTGCAGATGAAGATACAAGTAGCTGTGAATCCGCAGTACTCATGATTGCCGCTAGGATTGCAGCAAGTAAGATACCTGCGATTACTGGGTGGAACATCGCGTTCACAAGAAGCATGAAGATCTTCTCGCCATCGTCTAGCTTAGGCGCGCCAGAGTTAGTCACGTAGATTAGACCAACCAGACCTACTAGCATTGCACCAACCATAGACAGAGCAGACCATACCACCGCGATACGACGCGCTGTTGTTAGGTCTTTGTTGCTACGTGTTGCTTTGAAACGAGCAAGGATGTGTGGCTGACCGAAGTAACCTAGACCCCATGCCGCTAGCGAGATGATCGCGATAGCAGAAAGTGGCTCACCTTTCACATCATTCCATAGCGTGAGAAGCTCTGGGTTGATGTTGTGAAGATCAGTCGATAGCTGACCAAGACCACCGTTCATCGCTGCGATTGGTACAATCAATAGCGCAGCAGACATCAGCAGACCTTGAACCAAATCCGTCCAAGATACCGCAAGGAAACCACCAAATAGCGTGTAAGAAACCACACATACTGTACCGATGATTACCGCTGTTGTGTAATCTAGGCCGAATACTGTTTCAAACAATTTACCACCTGCTACCAAGCCAGAACTTGTGTAGAAAAGGAAGAATAAAAGGATAAAGAAAGCAGAAATTGTTTGGATCAGCTTAGAATTATCATTGAAACGACGAGATAGGAACTCAGGTAGCGTCAGTGACTCTGTTGTAATGCTGTAAGTACGCAGACGCTTAGCACTGATTAACCAGTTCGCCCAAGTACCAACTAGCAGGCCACCAGCAAGCCAGAATGCTTCAAAACCAGCAGCATAAGCGTAACCCGGTAGACCAAGTAGTAGCCAACCACTCATGTCTGATGCACCAGCAGAAAGTGCAGCAGGCCATGGGCCTAGCGAACGACCACCTAGGAAGTAGTCTGTCGAGCTAGAAGTACGTTTGTAAGCGATAACACCGATTGCCAGCATCATAATTAGATACGCAATGAACGTCGTCGTTATTGCAAAACTGTTTTCTATCATTTGATAGTCCTCATTTGTAAAAAGCCTTCCATGCCTAATTCAATGCAAGACACTCACCGTAAAGGCAAGCGAGTGCATTGAGTTAGGTATTGAGGCTCCAAGGCACTATGAGTTAAATCCAAAAATGGAGAAACCAAAAAATGGAAACAACCAAAGGAGCTTAGAGCCAATTTTACTGAAGGTTAGTGAGCTTCGCTTCCAAGTTCGAGCAAGGTCGCGTTACCGCCCACGGCTGTTATATTTATAGTTCGCGTACGCTCGGTAATGAAGCGCAGCGATAGGTGTGGATCGTGAGCAACATGCATTGCTGTCAGATCCGTTTCAGCCACTAAACCGACGATTGCACCGTCACGCTTAGCAAGCTGTAAATTGATAGCTTGTGCCGTTTGTAAATTACCCACGTAACCTGCACTTCGTACATCGCAAGACAGCAGCTGTTGAGCCGCGTCATACGAGGAAACCTGTACTAAGTTAGTTGGTAGATTCGCTTGTTTTGCAGCATCAGCAATTAAGGTGTTGAACTGCACGTCATCACTGCACAATTGCACGCTGTTACCCGCTAATAGTGCTGCGGTAATCATCGCGGTTGCTGTTTGCAGTGCTGGCTCTTTGTCTTGGCAATCATCAACAATCACCAAAGCCACACCACGTCCTGCAGCATACAGCTCGTTTGTTTCACCAGTCGGGCCAGCCATTAGGTGCTGCTCAGAAAGCAGCGCAGAGGCCTGCTCTAGGTGATAAGTTGCCACTGCCGCCAAAGACGTAGATTGGCTTTCGATCTCTGATTTGAATGCAAGTACCTGAGCACTCTTATGATCAAAATCGGTAAGATTCCATTGTTCCCACGCTAACAAAGCATCAGAAAAACCTGTCACTTGATGAACCATGATACTGCTCCTTATGCCTTGTCTTGTGATTGAGAGAAATGAACATCAGTAAAGCGGTATAGGTAGTGAGGACCACCCGCTTTAGGGCCAGTACCAGACAAGCCTTGACCACCAAATGGTTGTACACCAACAACAGCGCCGACCTGGTCACGGTTGATGTAACAGTTACCCACACGAACGTGTTTTTCGATCCAACGGTAAGTTGTCTCGTTACGGCTGTGGATGCCCATGGTTAAGCCAAAACCGGTTTGGTTAATTTGGTCTACCACTTGCGCCAGTTCACTCGCTTTGAAGCGAACGATATGCAGTACAGGACCAAACTGCTCTTCTTTCAAACAGCTGATGTCATCGATTTCAAATGCACTTGGTGGAACAAAGTCACCATGTTCACAATCCGCTCCTAGAGAAAGTTGAGCCACTTTCTTCTGGGTCTTAGTCATATTTTCTAGGTGCGTCATCAACTTCTGCTTCGCGTTTTGGTCGATAACTGGGCCCACATCCGTTTCATGAAGATGTGGAATACCAACGCTTAGCTCATCCATCGCACCGTGAATTAGTCCAATCACGCGATCTGCAATGTCTTCTTGAATGTAAAGCACACGTAGCGCAGAACAACGTTGACCTGCAGAAGCGAATGCCGAACGAATAACATCACGGACTACCTGTTCAGGCAGTGCGGTACTGTCGACGATCATCGCATTCTGACCACCGGTTTCCGCGATAAACGGAACAGGCTTAGCGTTACGACTCGCCAATGACACGTTGATACGTTGTGCTGTTGGTGTTGACCCCGTAAAGGCAACGCCCGCAATCGCATCATGACTGGTTAGCGCACTGCCGATCTCAGCGCCACGACCCGGTAGTAACTGAATCGTGCCAGCAGGGAAACCCGCTTCATTCATCAATTCCACTGCGCGAGCTGCAATTAAGCTTGTTTGCTCTGCAGGTTTCGCCACAACCGTGTTACCCGCCACTAGTGCAGCTGTAATTTGGCCAAGGAAGATCGCCAATGGGAAGTTCCAAGGGCTGATACAAACGAATACACCACGACCTTGTCGCGAAGCGATTCGAGTTAGACCATCAAAGCCTTTTAGCTCAAAACCTTGTAGGTTGTTCGCTTGTTTTGCGTAGTAACGACAGAAGTCGACCGCTTCACGCACTTCATCAATGCTGTCGTGAATTGTCTTACCCGCTTCTTGATGACAAATTGCCACCAGCTCAGCCAGGTTTTCTTCCATCAGATCCGCCAGCTTCTCAAGCGCAGCGGCTTTGGTTTCAACCGATGTCGCATTCCAATCAGCAAATGCGGCGTCTGCACCAGTGATCGCTGCGGAAACATGATCAAGGTTTGCAAAAGCCACCTGACCCACATTAATTCGACGATCATAAGGTGCTGTTACTTGTTCAACATTCTGATCAGCCTTGATCATGCTTTCGGCAAGAGATTCGCCGTTGATCACAGGTCCAGCAGTCCATTGATTGTTTAAGAAGCCTTTTACTTGCTCTTCAAACTGATGCGCTTCACTTTCAATATCAATGTTCACACCGTAAGAGTTCTTACGCTCAGGGAATACCGCTGGAGGCAGAGGAATCTTAGTGTTGTGCAATGTATCGAATGCCAGAAGCATATCGACAGGGTGTTGAGTCAGCTCTGCCACAGGGCAACGCGCATCAACTAGACGGTGGACAAACGAGCTGTTTGCGCCGTTTTCTAGCAAGCGACGTACTAGGTATGGCAGTAGATCTTTATGGCTGCCAACCGGTGCGTAGATACGTACCGACTGTTGGTAAGCTTCCATCGCATGGTTGTAAAGTGAATCACCCATGCCGTGTAAGCGTTGGAATTCAAAGTCTTTATGGTCTGTCATCACAGCAATAGCTGAAACCGTGTGAGCATTGTGGCTCGCAAACTGCGGGAAGATATTGCCACGAACACTTGGGCTCAATAGATAACGCGCACACGCTAGGTAGGCTACATCAGTCGCTTCTTTGCGAGTGTAAACAGGGTAGTTATCGAAACCAGCTTGTTGTGACCATTTGATCTCACTATCCCAGTAAGCACCTTTCACTAGGCGAAGTGGGATTAAGTCACCCTGCTCTTTTGCTAGGCGGTTTAGCCAAACTAGAACTGGTAAAGCACGCTTTGAATACGCTTGAATAACCAGACCAAACTTGCCCCAGCCTTTCACTAGCTCGCTGCGATACAGTTTTTCGAATAACTTAAGCGAAAGCTCTAGGCGATCCGCTTCTTCTGCATCAATCGTGATCGCAACATCAAGCTCAATCGCACGGCGCAGTAACTGCTCTAGCGTGTCGCATAGCTCAGTCAGTACGCGGTCTTCGTTCGCCACTTCGTAACGAGGATGAAGTGCAGAAAGCTTGATAGACACAGATGGCGCTGGGCTAGATTTTGAAGAGACCTTCGATTGTGGAGAAACATAGTTGTCTCGACCTACGGCTTCAATCGCCATTAGGTAATCTTTAAAGTACTTATTTGCGTCAGCTGTGGTCAGTGCTGCTTCACCTAGCATGTCGTATGAGTAGGTAAAGCCTTTGTCGCGCATCGACTTACCGTTCTTTTGCGCTTCAGCAATGCTGCGGCCAAGAACAAATTGGTGACCCATCACTTTCATCGCTTGGTGCATCGCTTTACGAATTACCGGCTCAGAAAGCTTGTTCACTAAACGGTTAACCGCTTGTCCAGCACTCTGCTCGTTCGATGAAAGTCCAACCACCTTGCCTGTTAGCATTAAGCCCCAAGTTGAAGCGTTAACAAAAACCGAATCAGAATTCTTTAGGTGAGACTTCCAATCCGCAACGCTTAGCTTGTCGCGAATCAGTGCATCAGCCGTTGCTGAATCAGGAATACGCATCAAGGCTTCCGCCAGACACATCAGCAAGATGCCCTCTTGAGTATCTAAGCTGTATTCAAGCAACAGTGCATCGATCATCTGGATAGAAGTCTTATCCGCACGGATAGCTTCGATCAAAGAAGTCGTTTTGTCTGTGATTTGCTGCTTTTCAGACTCAGAAGGGGTAGCTAGTGGCAGAAGTTGCTCTAGCCATTGGGTTTCATCCACCATATATAATGGTGAGATAAGCGACCATAGATCATCAAGCGACTGCTCGTTGAATTCTGGCTTTAACACATCAGTAGCTGTAAACATGCGTTTTCCTTAATCTCACACCCGGAATTAGCCCGGGATCTCTACAATGGCTGCAGTGTATTTAGAGTATATAAGGATTACTTGTCAAAAACTCCGAGTTTTTTGCTAAAAACTCGCTTTATTAACAAAACAAACACAACGTCACATATGAAACTTTAAAATAATATGCCGTTTTGTTTCACTATTTAACAGAAATTTTCTTTTTGTATTGGGATGGAGACATGCCTTGAAGGCGTGAAAAGGTGTGAGTAAAAGAGGATTGACCGGAGAAACCAGCCAGTTCTGCGACCTGACCAAGGCTAAGGTTACCCTGTTCAATTAAACGGCGAGAACGATCGATACGCTTACCAAGAACATACTGGTGAGGGGTAATGCCCATTTGCTCTTTGAACAGCATATGGAACTGGCTTTCGCCCAAGAACACGCTGCCCGCAAGCTGAGCGACAGAGATCTTATTCGCGAGGTGTTGCTCGATGTAGCGATCCAGTGCTTCAAGATCAAAACGCGAGTCTTTAATTGAGGTTTCAAATGCCGATATGTGCCTTTGCATCAGAGCGATCACCGTGTCATTGCAGGCACGGCTTAACAATAGATCATCCGGGCTCGCCTGCATTTCTTGCACCAACATATGGATAAGCTTTTGAATTTGCGCGTCTAATTGGAAGTAGACGTTCGATGATTCTAACTGGTTAATCTTCTCTAACATCAGCGGGTCGTCGTCACTCGGCACGGGCATGTTAAGCACCAAAATGTCGGACTGACCGACCACACCACCGAAAGCATGATCAGAGCTCGCTGTCACCACACAACCTTGTCCTGGGCCAACAAGATTCCCCTTACCACTCACTTCAAATTCCGCCTGACCATTTAAACCAATCACGACTTGCGAATAGTGGTGATCGTGACAATCCATATGCGAAGGCAAAGTAATGATCTCCGCAGGGCGAGGGCCAGTAAGGCCTAGCGGGGACAAGTCTAGGTTTGGAAAGGGTAAAGGTTTTGGCATGACAGCAAAGTACTCAGATCGACATAGTGAGAATAATACTCTGAAATCTGCACAAGATGAATTTGTAAATGATCATGAGAGTCATTTCCTCACCATAAACAGAAGATCATTACCGCGATCATCTTGATCATGCCTCCGGAAAGATGATCAAGAGCGTACAAACTACGGGCATTGTAAAACCAATCGTTCCGGCGAGTTTAGGGACTTCACAAGCAATCACACAAGCACGAACACGAACACGAAAAACATTTTACAGGCTTCTACGACATGGTGGGTAATGTATGGGAATGGACAACCGTTCAGAAAGGCCTAGCGAAAGGTGGCGCGTGGAGCTTCTCTCCTGAAGAAGCAAAAGTGTTTAACGAACTGTACGTACCGCCTTCAACGGCAGCGAACTATCTAGGATTCCGAGTAGTACGAGAGCTGTAGGCTCCCAATCACAGGCTCAGAATCCCAAATATTTACTCTAGGTTCTCAATTATCACATTGAGCAGCATTTATAGGGGAATTCCCCCCTTATGCATAAGCACTCCTAGGAGTAGATTCGTCGATAGAGTAGTAAGTCACTCTGGGTATCAAATTGATGCCTCAGTTTAATTTACCTGACCCTCGTAAATTAGACTGAAAATCTTCTACATGTCGACAAGGCATATCTTGTCTTTAGCCAGCCCCTCTTCAGGCTGGCTTTTTTTTGCCTGTTTATCACCCTTTCTGCCCATCGATTCCCCGTGATTGAAGCAGTTAGTCAACAATCTGTTTAACTGTCATTCACCCCCTATTTTTCGAGCAGAGTACAAACTCTAATTGCCATTGCAGCGCTATAAGAAACTGATATTATTGCAACATCGCAACACACGAGATAAAACCTTGCCAGATCCACTCAACTCCATACATCGTTCTTTATTCGAACAACTTCCAGGCTGCTGGGGCTGCAAAGATACTGACTCGGTCTTCGTGTACGCCAACCTTGCTTACAACCAATTGATTGGCTTAAAACCCAATGAGACTTGTACTGGCTTGACCGACTTCGACATGCCCAGTCAAACCACCGAGTGCGCACAAGATTTCAGAGCTCAAGACAAACATGTGATGGATACACGCAGTACCCTTAAGATTCTCGATATTCACCCCTATCCAGACGGACGCTGGCACGCCCATATCTTTACTAAAACACCATGGCTTGATGACGACGACAACGTCCAAGGCACCATCTTCTATGGCCAAGAGCTTACCGATACCGCGATCTTAGAGGTCGGTCATTGGGTTTGTCAGGCCACAGGAACAAAAGGCGATCAGGCATCGCTTGCGGGGTCAGAGCCGCGCGTGTCTAAGCTGCAAAAGCGGCTGACTTCGAGAGAATCAGAGGTGCTGTTCTTACTGCTTTTCGGCAAGAAACCACAGTACATCGCGTCGACGTTAAACATTTCAATCAAAACGGTCGAAGGTCATGTCGCTAGATTGAAACAGAAGTTTGATGCACGCAGTAAAAGCCAATTGATTGAGTATGCGTTGGATTCAGGATTGGGCTCAGTGATCCCAGAAACTCTGCTCAAAAAACAGATCTCTGTTGTTCTTCACAGTGACTGATTGACTGTTCAGCTGAAAATGCAGACAAAAAAATGCCGTTGATCAGTCTAATCAACGGCATTTTTGGATCTGTTAAGCAGCTAAGCGATCAAGCAGCCTAAGGCGCTAGGCGATCAATATCCCAACTGTTGTCTTGGCGTGAGAACAAGAAACGGTCGTGCAAGCGGTGTTCACCACCCTGCCAGAACTCAATGCTATCAACACGAACTCGGAAGCCACCCCAGAAAGAAGGCACGGGAATCTCGCCTTTGGCAAACTTCTGTTTAAGCTCTAGATACTTACCTTCTAAAATCCCACGCGCTGAGATGCGGCTACTCTGCTTACTTGCAATCGCGGCCAATTGGCTCTCTTTTGGACGTGACGAGAAGTACTTCATATTTTCCATAGCCGTTAGCTTTTCAGCCGTGCCCGTAATATGAACTTGTCGTTCGAGTGGATGCCAAGGGAAGTGCAAACTGATTTTGCTGTTGTGCTCAAGCTGGTGCGCTTTGCGGCTACCTAAGTTGGTGTAAAAAACGAACCCGTCTTTATCAACATTCTTCAGCAGAACAATTCGTTGGAATGGCTGACCATTTTCATCAACCGTAGCAACTGTCATGGCAGTAGGGTCCGTCAACTTCGCTTCAATGGCTTGCTCTAGCCATAAATTGAATTGCTCAATCGGGTCTGCGGCCAAGTCTTTACGTCTCAATCCACCCTTAGCGTATTCGCGACGAATATCTGTCAGTTCCATTTGCTTGCTCCTTTAAATTTTTTTGTGATTTTGCGCCGTAATCCTTTGAAACACAAGTCTAAGCCATGGTTTTGTCTCACAGAAGGTGCTCTGTGTTAACAAGATCTCGGTACTCTCTCCATCATATTGATAATCTTTATACAAACCGATGACAAGCTGAGATCCGAGTGACCAAAATACTGCCTAACCTAATGACACCCTTTGTTTTATTCTCATTGTTATTGGGAGCTGCAGGGCTGACCGCAACCCACTTTATGGCAGTGCAATTCCAAGAAAAAATCGTCACTCAGCAACTCGATGAAGCAGCAAGTAAAGCCAATCTACAAATCGACTCTGAATTGGATAAATTCAAACAGATCCCGGATTTGCTCAGCCATGACCCGCGCTTGCTCTCTTATTTTGACTCATCACCACAAGCAGACAAGATTTCCGCTGCGCAGCTCAATCAATTGCTATTTGAATGGTCGAATCAAAGCCAAGCCGACACCATCTATATTCACGACCCGAACGGTACTGTGGTCGCTTCCAGTAATTACCAAAAGCCTCGCACTTTTGTGGGTGAGAACTTCTCGTTTCGTCCCTACTTTGCTTCTGCCATTCAAGGTAACAACACACAATATGTCGCGCTAGGCGCTCGTTCGAACGTACGCGGTTATTTTCTGTCTTCACCTCTGTATATCGACAAGGAAATTGTTGGCGTTATCACCGTAAAAGTGAGCTTAGAAAATCTCGAAAACATCCTAACCAGCGACGATTTTGAGATCGTAGTACTCGACTCTAACCAAGTGGTCTTTCTATCAAGCCAAGCTCCATGGCTTTACCATTCATTGTTGCCACTAACTCAGCAACAACAAACGGATATCGCACTTCAACGCCAATACGGTCAAAGCGAAATTTCGATCATCGAAGCCTTTCGTTCTTCAAGCTCTCAGTCAGAAGCGAGCAATACCAATCAATCTAGCAACCTTCAATCCAATGAAATCCGAAAAGAGCTCACCGCCAACCAGTTATTCAAGCTTGGTGCTTTTAATCTTTACCCTGCAACGGTCAGCAACAACCAGTACCAAGTTGTCGCACTAAAAGAGACCAGAGCTGAACTTATTAAAATCTTTCAGATCGATGTCATCTTCGTGGTGATTTACAGCTTGGTGATGCTCATCGCTTGGTCGTGGCGCCAGACTTATCTCGCGAAAGTGGCGTTGACCCGACTCAACCAAAACCTAGAGCAAACCGTTGATAAACGTACCCACTACTTGAAGCAATCCAATCAGCAGCTGCAACAAACCCTTTTTCAATACCAAGAGTCGCAGTCGAAGTTGAAACAGACAGAACAAGAGCTGACACAAACCGCGAAACTAGCGGTACTCGGTGAGCTGTCAGCCAGCATTAACCACGAAATCAACCAACCGCTTGCAGCACTGCGAACCTACAGTGAAAACAGCTTAAAGCTACTGGAAATGGAACGAACCGATTTAGTGAAAAGCAATCTTGAGAAAATGATTGGCCTCAACAACACCATTACCGACATCATCGCGCGACTCAAAGTCTTTACTCGCAAGGTCACCAAACAAGAACATCATGTGGCGAACCTGCATCAAGCGGTCAATAACGCCACTAGCATTCTCAGTGCGCTGATGATCAAGCAAGGCATTACGCTAAGGCTAAGCACGGTGCCAGATGACATCAATATTGCGATTCATCCAACCGAACTCGAGCAAGTACTAGTGAACCTGATTCACAACGCGACTCAAGCGCTGCAACAACAAGTTCTTGAACACAAAATCTTGCAGGAGCAACAAAACCTGGAAAGCGTTGACCAACAGGCTAGCCCACAGATAGGCATCGAATGGCAACTGCATCATGACTCTTGTCAGCTGATCATTTGGGATAACGGAATTGGCATGCCGAACGATAAGCTAGAACAGCTGTTCGACCCGTTTTTTACCACCAAACCGGAAGGTTTAGGGCTAGGGCTTTCAATATCGAAACGGATTATTGAAGCGTATCACGGCACGATCAGCGCGAACCGGTTAGAGCCTTCAGGCATGGTATTCTCGCTAAACATCCCGTTATATAACGATAAGGACTAACACGCCGTTGTTATCGCTGATTAGAAAACGAATCTCACATACTGCTAATCTCACCTACTGCTAAGGAATCGGCTTTTGCACTCTATGCCTAAACTCTATTTTGTCGACGATGAACCCGCCATTCGAGACTCCGTAGAACAAGCCATGCTCATTGAAGGCATCGATATTGTCTGCTTTCCCAATGCTATTGAGGCATTAAAGAAAATAGATACCACGCAAGCCGGAATTGTCGTCACCGATATTCACATGCCGGTGATGGATGGCATTCAATTGACGCAAAAGTTACTGAGCCAAAATCCTCATTTTCAGGTCATCGTACTTACCGGACATGGTGACGTGCAAACCGCGGTATCCGCAATGAAAGCCGGCGCTTACGATTTTCTGGAAAAGCCATTTGTGGTCGATGCCCTACTCACTGCCGTTAAAAAAGCCGCAGATAAACTCGCACTGGTTGAAGAGAACAACCTATTGCGCAAAGAGTTGGCAATGCAAAATCAGGTTGGCCCAAAACTGATTGGTCAATCTCCATCAATGCAGGCATTGCGCCGAGAATTGATCACCCTAGATACCAAAACTAACCCACTTCTATTGTTTGTTGGTGATTTAGGGACGGGGAAAAGGGTCACTGCACAATACACCCATGATTTACACAGTCATCAAACCGCGGAGCTTTGCCCTGTCGCGGCGTTTAATTTGCCACGCAGTGACGAAGCGACATTCCATCAGTTTGTTTTGCAACTGTTCTTAAAGCATCAAGGTGGAACACTCTATATCCATGAAACAGAAGCGTTAACTTCGCAGCAATGGCTATGGTTAGCCGCTCTAAAACCCACTCTACTTCATGAAAACTCATGCAAGACCAATGCAACTTGTATCATTATCGCAACTACAGTAGTTCCTACTACAATTACAGGTGAACTACGCCGGTTTAATTTACTACCCTTGGCGCAAAGAACGGAAGATATTGGCTCTTTATTCAAACACTTTGCTCGTGGTGCGGCCAGTCGCTATCAGCTGCCGCCACCCGTGATTACAGAAAAAGAGATTCAGCGACTCATTGCAACGCATTGGACGGAGAACATTCGTCAGCTTCGCCAACATGCTGAACTCAGAGTGCTGACTCAAATTAAGCAGCCGTCGCTCGACAGCGATACTGATGAGCAAAATGAACTCGATATGAGCATTGAAGAGCAACAACAGTCGTTAAACCAACGCACCGATAGCTTTGAACAAATTATCTTGATTGAGGCGCTACATCGCCATCAAGGTCGTTTAAAAGAGGTACAACAAGAGCTGCAGGTGTCGCGAAAAACACTGTATGACAAACTAAGAAAGCACCAACTCGATAAAACAGATTTCAAGAACCGATAAGTCTTAAAAAATATATAAATTCAAAGATTTAAATGAGCAAAATCTTAACATTTATCAAAAGTAAGAATACACTCAATAGGCTTGCACTTTTATTTAGCGAACAAGGACTGTTATGAGTCAGAAAAATTTCAGCAAATTGAACGAGACCGAGCTTGAGTATGTCGATGATAAAACAGCGGCACTACTCCTCAATACGCCCACCAGTGCGCGAATTATGTTGTGGGTGATCGTTCTGTTTTTTATTGCTGCTATTGGGTGGTCTGCATGGGCAGAGATCGACAAAGTTACCGTTGGCCAAGGCAAAGTGATCCCCTCCTCTCAGATCCAAGTGGTACAAAACCTTGAAGGTGGCTTGGTTAAAGAAATCTTAGTTAAAGAAGGCCAACGCGTTCAAAAAGGTCAACAACTGCTGTTAATCGATGACACACGATTCCGTTCTGACTTCCGCGAGCGTGAACAACAAGTCGCGAACTTGACCGCCAACGTGTTAATGCTTTCCGCTTCCCTGACCAGTGTTGTCATCAATGAAGAATTCTCTGAAAAAGAATGGAAGAAAAGTGTCACTCTCGATTATGGCAAGCTTGCGTTCCCACCTAAATTCTATGAACTTCAACCTCAACTGGTTAATCGTCAAAAAGCAGAATACCGTCAAGATCTCAATAATCTGAGAAACCAGCTTTCCGTTTTTGATCAACAAGTTGAACAGAAACAGCAAGACCTAGTTGAGATTAAAGCGCGTGTTCGAAACCTAAAACAGAGCTACCAGTTTGCTCGCCAAGAACTGGATATCACCAAACCTCTCGCCGATGAAGGGGTGGTACCACGAATTGAATTACTTAAACTGCAAAGACAAGTGAACGACACTCGCCGAGAAATGACTTCGAGCGAGCTAAAAATTCCTCTTTTACGCTCAGCAATCAAAGAATCCATGCTCAGCCGTATTGACGCCGCACTGAACTTCCGCTCCGAACAACAAGAAAAACTCAATCAAGCCCAAGACAAGCTCTCTGCAATGACCGAATCTGCCGTTGGCCTAGAAGACAGAGTAAACCGTACCGTGGTGGTTTCTCCTGTAACTGGCACCGTTAAAACATTGGGTATTAATACTGTCGGTGGTGTTATCCAACCGGGTATGGACATCGTTGAAATTGTACCGACAGAAGACTCTCTATTGGTTGAAGCGAAAATCGCCCCGCAAGATATCGCGTTCCTACGCCCAGAATTGACTGCCATCGTTAAATTCAGTGCTTATGACTTCACTAAGTACGGTGGTCTAGAAGGCGTGTTAGAGCACATCAGTGCCGATACCACTCAAGATGAAGAAGGCAATAGCTTCTATATCGTGCGCGTGCGCACCGAAAAACACAATTTTGGACAGAACGAAGAGTTGCCAATCATTCCAGGTATGACCGCCTCTGTCGATATCATCACGGGTAAAAGAACCGTGCTTGAGTACATGTTGAAGCCACTATTAAGCGCTCAAAACAATGCACTAAAAGAGTAAGGACGTTTGATGTTTGATAACGCCTTTCAATACACAGCAAATAGACAAGAGCAGAGGCTATGAAGTCTCGGATTTCGCTATTGCTGCTGGTCCTCACCTCTTTCACCTCTGTGGCGCTCAACAAGAGCGACCAACGGTGGATAGATGCAGTGACCAAAACCTACGGCGATAGAGCCGGAAAGCGAGTGGCGACATGGCGCTCAAATATGACGTCATACGACGGATTAAGTGAAAAAGAGAAGCTCAGGTCAGTAAACCAGTTCTTCAACCAGATGTACTTTGTCGATGACAACATACTGTGGGGAAAGAATGACTACTGGGCAACACCACTGGAATTTTTAGGCAGCAACGCCGGTGATTGTGAAGACTTCACAATCGCAAAATACTTCTCTTTGCTTGAACTGGGCGTCCCAGATAAGAAATTACGATTAGTGTACGTAAAAGCACTGGAACTAAACCAGTTCCACATGGTGTTAGCTTACTACTCAACACCGAGTGCAGAGCCATTAATTTTGGACAACTTAAACCCTGAAATTAAACGCGGTTCCAAACGCCCAGATCTACGACCAATTTACAGTTTTAACGGTAAAAACCTTTGGTTGATCAAGTCGGCAGCAGGCAGCGGCAAATTGGCAGGGAAATCTTCAAGATTGAGCTTATGGAACGACTTACGTTCACGTGAGCGCTCTCTAAAATTAAACAAACCCATTATCAATTACGATGAGTAGGTACAATGACTTTATATAAACAGCTTGTGGTCGGGATGGTTGCAGTGTTCATACTGCTGATGACGTCAGTTTTTATGATCGAATTCAATACCACCCGTGGATACTTAGAGGAGCAGCAACGCTCTGAGGTAAGTAATACCATTAATACTGTTGGACTGGCTCTCGCCCCTTACCTAGAAGAAAAGGACAAGGTGGCAGTGGAGTCTGTTATCAACGCCCTGTTTGATGGCAGTTCTTACTCAGTCGTTCGATTGATCTTTCTCGATAGCGGTGAAGACATTCTCCGCTCATACCCTGTAAAGCCAACTGGCGTACCAGAGTGGTTTACCAACCTAAACCTGTTCGAGCCTGTTCATGACCGCCGCGTGATCACCAGTGGCTGGATGCAATTGGCCGAGGTCGAGATCGTAAGTCACCCAGGCCCTGCCTACGATCAACTTTGGCAAGCATTCATCCGCTTACTGAGCATATTTGGCACGATCTTCTTGCTCGGTTTGGTGTCTATCTCTTGGATCCTTAAGCGCGCTTTACGCCCGCTCTCGTTGATCATTACCAAGATGGATCAGATCGCCAAGAATCAGTTTGGCGAACCTCTGGCTCGTCCAAAGACAAAAGATCTCACCTTGGTTGTCGATGGCATCAACCACATGTCGACTCAAGTTGAACTGGCATTTAAAAACCAAGCGAAAGAAGCTCAGAAGTTACGTGAAAGAGCATATATCGACCCTGTATCTCAGCTAGGTAACCGTGCTTACTACATGTCTCAGTTAACTCAATGGTTAGAGGAGTCGAGCTTAGGTGGTTTAGCGGTACTTAAAGCGGAGTTTATCAGTGAAGAGTACGATGAAAAGGGCTATCAAGAAGGTGATGCCTTGGTTCATCAACTGGCTGAACAGCTGCAAGCTTCAATTTCATCTCCAGATATCACCATCGCTCGTATTTCTAGTGACGAGTTCGGTTTCATCATGCCAAACATTGATGAGAGCGAACTGAAACTTGTCGCGAGCAGCATCGTAAACTGTATCCAGAGCCTAGGTTCAGACCCAACAGGCACTGCGAATCCACATATTGCTCTTGGTGTGACCTACAGCAACAAGCGTAAAACCAGTACTGAAATCATGTCGCTGGTGGATAACGCACTCTCAAGTGCCAAGGCGAATCGAGAACTTGCTTACGGCTACGTAACCGCAGACGATCACGGCGCAGTGATGGGCAAACAACAATGGCGTATGTTGGTTGAAGAAGCGATCATCAACGACCTCATTACCTTCCGTTTGCAGGCTGCAAACAATGCCTTTGGTAAAACGTATCACCAAGAGGTGTTCTCTGCGATTGAAAAAGATGGCGTGCGTTACGGTGCTAACCAATATCTATACGCGCTAGAACAGCTTGAAATGAGCCACATTCTCGACCAATACGTTATTGAGAAGATGGTTGAAAAGCTCAATGCAAAAGAAGTAACCAGCCCTGTCGCTATTAACATTTCACCAAGCAGCATTTCTCAACCAAGCTTCATCCGTTGGATCGGTAAGACGCTTGAACAGAATGCTTCAATCGCTCACCTGTTGCACTTTGAGATTCCAGAAAACTGCTTCATCAACGTTCCGCACTACACGGCACTATTATGTAACACCATTCGCAACGCTGAAGCGGTGTTTGGTGTCGATAACTACGGACGTAACTTCCAATCACTGGATTACATCAACGAATACCGTCCAAGTTATGTGAAACTAGATTACCTGTTCACACATAACCTTGATGACGAAAAACAGAAGTTCACCTTAACGTCGATCTCTAGAACCGCTCACAACCTAGGCGTCACCACCATCGCGTCTCGAATAGAAACTCAGACTCAGCTAGATATTCTGTCTGATAACTACGTAGAAGTGTTCCAAGGCTTCATTGTTGATAAATAGTTGTAAGGGTTATATCACATGCAAGATCCACTATTGAACTCACTGATCTACGTTAGCCGGTATTACGGGTTAGCTAACTCGCCCGAAGCGTTGATCAATGGGCTACCACTATCCGATGGAAAGCTAACCCCTTTCCTATTCCCACGCTCTGCTGAACGAGCAGGATTAGTGGCAAAAGAAAACCGTTCCGACTTAGAAAAGATTCCTCACCTGATACTGCCTGCGGTCTTACTACTTAAACAAGGTGAGGCGTGCGTTCTCAACAGTATCGATTTAGAGAAGCAAGAAGCGGAAATCATTACTGCGGAAAGCGGAATGGTGCCAATCATCATTCCTGTCGAAGAGCTGAAAGAACAATTCATCGGCCGCTACTTCTTGGTAAAGAAACAGTTCCGTTATGATGAACGTTCACCAGAAGTTCTAAAAACACGTAAAGGGCATTGGTTTTGGAGCACGATTTGGGAATCTAAAAACATCTACCGAGATGTGTTGATTGCCTCCATTCTTATCAACATCTTCGCGATTGCCGCGCCGATGTTTACACGCTTGGTGTACGACAAGGTAGTTCCCAACCTCGCCTTTGAAACTTTGTGGGTGCTGGCAAGTGGTATCTTTGTCGTGTTCCTATTCGATTTGCTGCTCAAATTGATGCGCAGCTACTTCATTGACGTTGCCGGTAAGAAATCCGATATTCTCATTTCCTCCAAACTGTTCAGTAAAGTACTGGGGATTCGTATGGAAGCGAAGCCTGCTTCTGTCGGTGCTTTCGCTAAAAACTTGCAAGAGTTCGAATCCATTCGTGAATTCTTTACCTCTGCAACCATTGGCTCGTTAATCGACCTCCCCTTCGCACTGATGTTCTTAGCGCTAATTTGGTTAATGGCTGGAAACCTTGTGTTTGTTCCCGTTGCTGGCGTGGTCATTTTGATCGTCTATGCATTGCTAATCCAAGGTCCACTGCGCCGTACCATTGAGGAAGGCTCTCGTCTTGCTTCGCAGAAGTACGCGAACTTAATCGAGAGTTTGGCAGGGTTAGAGACGGTTAAGCTGTTCAGTGCGCAAAGCCAATTCCAATTCCGTTGGGAAGAAGCCGTTGCTCACATGGCGAATTGGAATATCAAAAGTCGACGCATCACTGACAGCATCCAAAACACCGCCGGCTTTGTTCAGCAAAGTACTAACGTTGGTATGATCATCTTTGGCGTGTATCTAATTGCAGAAGGTGAACTTACGATGGGTGGCTTGATCGCTGCAACCATGTTGAGCGGCCGAGCGATTGGCCCACTTGTTCAGCTGTCTTTGCTTTCGACTCGTTACAACCAAGCAAAGTCATCAATGACTCTGATTGAGCAAGTGATGTCGATGCCTGATGAACAAGAAGAAGGTAAACGCTACATTCACCGTCCGATTATTCAGGGCCATATCGCGCTAGATAAAGTGACGTTCCACTACCCAGATTCACCAGTGGCTTCAATTAGAGACTTAACCCTCAATATTAGTCCTGGTGAGAAAGTAGCAATCATTGGTCGTATTGGTTCAGGTAAAACCACACTAGAACGTCTGATTATGGGCCTGTACAAGCCCACAGAAGGCCATGTACGTATTGATGACACGGATATGGAGCAACTGCATCATGTCGACGTACGACGCAATATAGGTTGTGTTCCGCAAGACAGTAACCTGTTCTACGGTTCAGTAAGAGACAACATTACTTTAGGTCGTCCTTTGGTGGATGACCGTGACGTGATGGATGCAGCAAACCGTGCGGGGGTAACCGCGTTTACTCAACAAGATCCTGCAGGTTTGGAACGCCAAGTGGGTGAAGGTGGTGCCTTGCTGTCTGGTGGACAACGTCAGTCAATTGCCATTGCTAGAGCCTTCCTTGGCCGTCCGCCAGTGTTGTTGATGGATGAGCCGACCAGTGCTATGGATAACCGTTCAGAGATGCACATCAAACACCAACTTAACCAATTGCTACCAAGCGAGACGTTAATTCTGATTACACACAAAACGTCGATGTTGGACATTGTCGATCGAGTGATCGTAATGGAGAAAGGCTGCATCATTGCAGATGGTCCTAAAGCACAGGTTCTTTCAGACCTTAAACAAGGCCGAGTGAGAGCCGTTAGTTAGAGCGCTCAAGCCACCTAAATAAATAATTATCAGTAGAAACCAAAAGGGGGAGCATCAGCTCCCCTTTTTCTATTTGTCAGTATCGACACCTAGACAATACGTCACTTTGTGTTCAGCACAAAAGTCTACAAAGCAATATCCTCTTGCTCCATCTTAAACGAACATTGGATCTCGTATTGGTTGAATGAGAAAACACTTCCGCCGTGGGTTCGCTTGGTTGTGACTGTCTCATCACCAAATTGAATCGTCACTCGGGTATACACTTTTTCGTGTACCTCTACAGTGCATTCAGCAAGGTTGGTTGCAAACTCCGCTTCGAGTGTATCTAACTGCGACTTTGTGTTTTCAATTGCGAGGTTGTTCTTCTCACGTTGCTGCTCTATTTCTAGGGCTTGCTCTTCGCTTCTCTCTGCTTTCGGGCGCTTCTTAAATTCTAACTCTTGGCGAATCACACCCATGGTTTGCTCTTGAGTGTATTTATAAGTTTCCTTCAGCTCAGCTATCTTTTGGCGGTAACCATCGTAGCGCGCAAAACCATGTACCTTAGTTGCGGTGTCTCCCTCAACACCTAAGAAGACACATTCTACTTTTCCGCCAACTTTGGCTTCACCACCGCTTAGCGTGCCGTGTTTTTTCAAGCTGTCCATCACGATAAGGTTGTTACCACAGCGAATGTCATTACTCATACTGTGCACACCAAGTCGAAGGTCGTTGGCCGTTTGTAGCTCAGCATTCTGTGCGTAGCTTGCTGTGATAGAGCCTTTACTGAATACCTTACAACTTTTTGGCTCCCCCTCTTTAGTCGTATGGCCGATAATGCCTTTGGCGACTTTGATATCCCCCTGGGCTTGAACTTCGGCCGATTCGATAAAGCCACCAACCGTAACACTTCCGGTCGCCTTGACGATCATCCCCGGCTCGATGTTGCCAGAGACGAAGACATTACCTTTAAATTTAACATGCCCAGTTGAGACATCGACGTTGCTGACACATAAGGCGTCATCCACTTCGATGGTTCGATCTTTAATGATGGGCAATCCAGGGTGTGAGGCGAGTAGTAAATTGGGATCTTCAGGGGAGATGTAGGTGCCCTTTCCTGGCTTGATTAAACTGTCTTGCCCAGGAAGCGGTGGGATAATTCGGCCTTGAACGGTAAAGCCAGCGATACCTTTGGTAGCGGGGGTACGTTTCATTAAGTGATCATTTTGACCAACGGTAATGGTTTGTCCCAAGTCTCGCATATCAATCTTGCCTTCGTCTTTGCTGCGAGGCTTCAAGACTTGGCGAGTAATATCTTCAACCAAAGCGGCAAACTTAGCATCCTTACCTTTTACTGGTTGTGTCCCTTTAGCGACGGGCTGAGTAAACTTTTCGCCGGGCTTAAGTTTGCTACTCATCATCAGAACTTTTCTGAGCGCTAACTTATTTATTCCTTTTGTTATTTGAGCTTGAGATAAGCACTGAATGATGTCGCTACCACGCAGTGGGTGTCCATTGTAGGGACCAGTGACCACGAGGCTCGCCAACATCTCATCATCAGACAGTTCGACCGCAACAGTGGCATTTCGAACTTCGGCAATCAAGATTCCTTCATAAGCTTCACCCTTACCTTCTTTAGCAAGAGTAACGAAACGCAACACCTCTTCTTCGAAAAGAAAATAGTTTGATGCATTCAAAGCTTCCAAGGTTGGTGGCAGCGTCTTGTTATCAAAGCTTGCGTCAACCACAGTCCCGGTTGGCAGACATGCCATTACTTGTTGCTTGTCTTCCGACAATGTAACGATGTTATCCCACATTCGAATTGAGTATCCCTAATGACTCAGTTGTTATTCAGTCTATATAATTCATTCTGCGCTGAGTATCACATTATTAGAATAATCAGCGTCACATCACTTACTTTCGATTCTGCAAACATGACTCATAAATAAGACTTACACATTTTATGATCTGCTTCGCCTTTACAAATACATAGGAAAATTTTTTCAGAATATTTCGTGCGATTGAATGTTGATTCGATGTAGGGCTAGATAGTAAAGGCGAATAGCTTTAGAAGATTAAAGGCTGTACTGGAGAGATAAAACAGAAATGATGTAACAGATAATCAGGGTAAAAACGGGTTTCAATATGGAGCTTCAGTTTACAGTGTAAATCCAATATTCTAATTTACACTGTAAATCTAATTTGTTGCGGTCAGTCTATTTAAATGATGGCTAGCCTATTTACACTGTAAATTTGCTAACAGAGCATCGACATCTTTACGAAACTGAATCTCTGCTTGTTTACGACCAACAAGATTAAACTGTTCAACACAAGTCCCCCACTCTTTCTGCTGAACAACCTTTGCGATGAGTAAGTCAGAAATACCTATGTTTCGATCGTTACTGAGTAGAATCAAGTTCAGTACGCTGAAGCTGATCGCATCATAACTGTTGCCACCGTTCACGTAATTTCTAACTAACTGAGTTTCAAACTCGCTAACAGTGTGAACACTCTTTGGCAGCAGCGCTCGCACCATATCGGTTTCAAGTGAAACCAAAGAACCTGAAACAAGAAAACAGTAGCTACGCTCGAAGTGATTTTGAACTTGGTTTATCCAGCCTTGAGAGTTTGAGTTAAGCGCCTTAACCATCAGAACCGAGTGACAGCCACTGGCCTGATCTCGCTGGTGGCCGATGTGCACAGCTTCAAATTCACTACCACGCCAAAAAGAAATCAATTCGCTGGTCGCGCCAAAGCTTGTCGCCAGATAATCTGCTTGGCTGGTTTGCTGTGATAACTGAGCCAACATCCAACGGCCAATACCCAAACCTTGATGACGTGCTGAAACAGCAATGCGCATAACTCGAAGGCACCGACTGGTCGCCGCCTGAGTACAGCCAAATTGGTTTGCCAGTAATACAGGGGCAAGGTGACCTTGAGGCCTGCGTTTTCCAAGTTGAACTTGAGCAATCAACTCGCTGCCCAAACCACCCTCTTCCGTCACCAACATACAACCTAAACATTTATCTTGCTGCCAAGCGGCGTATAAACGGATTGCTGGATTGTTGAGAAATTGCATTAAGTCATTTGGCGAGGTCTGATAGTGCGCATCCACGAGAAGAGAAAAACATTGTTGTAGCTGCTCAGGATTAGCCAAGCATTCTGATTTTGATAACTCGCCCAAGTTTAATTGGTTGATTGCGTCAGCAGAAAAGCCTTCGATTTCATCAACCGCCGATTCAGTGACTGATGCGTCATTACCAAGTAGGAAGCAATCAAACAACCAAGCTTCTAGCGGATCGTTGCTATTCCAACGAATCGGTTGTTCGAGCTTAAAGCCTTTCCACCCCGGACGATGCTCAGAAAGCCAAGACTCAAACTTAATACCGAACCCTCGTCCACTGCCTTCGTAACCGTGTACCGTGGTCGAAAAAACCATACGGTGATAGATGTCGACCATGGATTTAAGCATCGGAATTGGAATTGTAGCCGCTTCGTCAACAAATAGAAGGTCACAATCGGGCTTGGATTTAAGTAATTCATCTGGCGCGACGAATCTCAAACTTCCCCCTTGATGGCGAATGTGAGTAGCGTTGACCACTTCGCAAGATTCCAACCCTTGGCCAGCATGAGAAAATACCGGCTCTACCGCTTTCACTGAAGGTGCAGTAACAATAATATTAAAACCGTGACGCTCAACTAACAGCTGCGCTGCGGCAATACCCAATGTCGAGCTTTTACCACGCCCTCTATCCGCAGTGAGAATCAAAGGACGTTTACGATGTCCAGACACCACTTTTTTGACTAATTCAACAGCCGTGTTTTGCTGTTCAAATTTATCCAATCCGTTTTGGGCGCTTTGCATCTGAGGAAGAGCGTGAGTTGCTTGAACTACATCGCCGGCTTCATTGTGTTGTGAAACAGAAATCAGTTTATCGAAATGACGTTTTAACCAACGTTGGCCAAAGCTTTCACTATCTTCAGAGGCATTAACTTTTGGCGGCAACACCAACAACAACCCACCACCAACTAACGAACCCAACGCGGCACTAAAACCATTCGCATCGAACTGCTCTCTAAAATCACAAACAAGAACTTGGCACTCACGACCAAGCAGTTGTTGGCCTTTTTTTACTGGAGCATGAATCACACCTTCAAATGGCGTACCGCCAACCTGGAAGATGCTCGGAATGTTTGAATCTTGAAGGAAGGTAAAAACAGCAGAGTTTTGCCAATCAAAATCGCCATCAAAGACCACGCCGTAACGGTGATCGTTATGTTGAGCAATATTAGAAAGTGTATGTAGAAAAGTGTTGGTTGGGTTTGTCATAGTTAGCGTCCAGATTCATCTAAACACAGTTTATCACAGCCAAATAAAAAGCCGCATTAAGCGGCTTTAGAGGAGTAATGAAAAGTCGTCGACTTAGTCGAGCTTCGATTGAACGAAGGCGAGGATTTCTTCCATTGTTGCATCATCAACTTTCTTAAGGTTCAACGCCAAGTTTGAACCCTTGCGGCTGTATGATGCGCGGCCCTTAATAAGCTCAACTTTTGGAGAAGCTTTCTTCGCTGGCGCTGGCGCCAATTCAAGAATCCAACCTTCCAAAGTTTCTGTCACGTCTTTGGTTAGACGAGTTACGCCTTGAGCTTCGCTACGCTGCCATACAAAACCTTCAGAAGCATCACACTTAGTCAGCAGTGTTTGCTGCTGTTCACTCGTCAATCCACCAAACTGCTTGTGCAGTTTAACAATGGTTGGACGACCAAGGTCGCTCACATTTGGGTAAGCTTGTAGCAATTCAAGTGGTAAAGCGGCTGCTTTCAATGCACCACTCACCAAAGCTTCACTGCACTGGAACATTTTCGCCAGTGCTTTCTGGTCTTCAGCTTCGCCTTTATCTAGCTTCGCTTGCATCTCTTTGCCCTTCTCATAAAGAGAAAGCGGTTTATGAGCGTTAGCTACGTCTGATAGGAATTTAGCGTGTTCGCCGTTAATGTTTTCAGCAACATAGATTAGGAACTCTTTGTCAGCCAAAATACATGACATACGACGACGGCTACCATCAAGAACTTCAATCTTACCGTCTTTGTTCTTACGACCAACTGCTGGGTATTGCTGACCACGTTCTTTCAATGTTGTAAGAACATCAGAAAGCGCATGCTCGTTTAAGAAAGATTGCTCACGAGCATTCTCTTCAAAAACAACCGTTCGAGTTGCCACTTCAGCCGCAGGAATTCGAACCAATTCAAATGAAACCAAATCTTCGCCAGCAACAGAAAGCTCAATCACTTGAGCCTGTTCTTTTGCCGCTGTTTGCGCTTCTTGTGGTGTTGCTACGCGACGTTTGTTTGCTTTACCAAATAGCTTTGCATTTAAGTCAGATGTTTTAATTGCCATTGTTGTTATCCCTGATTAAGTGAAGGCCAGTTGCTATGTAATACGCGCTCTAATTCTAGAGCACTTTTTTGTACTGCGTCTTGAGCAACAGCTAGAGTTTTCTTACCGCCCTCAAAGTCGCTCACCGTTAGATCGAAAACCGTGCTGTAAGTGTCGGCACAGGTTTCAAAAGCACGGCTTCTTGGAATGGTTGCCATCATTACTTGGTCATTCAACAGGTAGTTCATTTCAGTCAGAACTGACACCTGTTTCTTGTTGTCGTCTTCAAACATGGTTGGCATTAGACGAACAAATTCGAGCCCTTTCCAGTCATCCGGGAACATTTCGTAAACCGTTGGTAAGTGCTGGAAGAAGTTAACCGTTGAAGCCCAATCCAAACGCTTAGCTGCACATGGAATCAGAAGTGCGTTCGACGCGTACATTGCATTCCATACTAGAGGGTCAACGTGCGGGCCGGTATCAATCATAATCACATCGAAGTCATCGGCGATTTTGTCGATAAGCTTCTCTTTTAACAGACGAACAATATCAAGTGACTGATCTTGTGAAAGGCTTTGCCACGCTTCAGCGTTAAACATCGCATCTTCTGGGAAAGCAGAAATTGTCTTCAGGTTTGGATACTGAGTTGGCAATAGTACGTTCTTACGAAGAAACTCTAGATCGACATCTTGGCCTTCAGGCACGTTGTCCAACATGATATCGACGGCAGAATAGATGCTGTCGTGCTCTGCCCCACTAATTTGTGGATTTAGGAACAGACGCAAAGAGCCCTGTGGGTCCAAGTCAATCAGACAGATACGGTAGCGCTTATCCAAATTCAGAGACAAACAAGCGGCTAAGTGAACTGCTGTCATTGATTTACCCGTACCACCCTTCTGGTTTTGTACGTTGATAATCCATGGCTTATTGTCAGCGTGCTGCTTACGTTCGTGGAACTTCGGCACTTCTGCCGCGTCCATCAACATGTGAGCTTCTGTCAATGAAATCGAGTAATGATTAGCGTTGTTCTTTGTGAACTGATGACCATCAGCTTCAAGTTTAGTGATCGCTTCATCGAGCTTACGACGCGTTAAACCAGAACGAGTCTCCATCATAGCTTTAGACATTGGAGGGAAATGTTCATCACTTCGCTCTTCCAAAATAATCTCAATTCGGTCAGCCTGAACTTGTTGAGTTTGTTCGGCTAGCTGATAGAGCTTATCAATCGTTTGTTCTCTTTTCATTGCCAGTTTCCGTAATGATTAACTAAGTACAAATTGTACAGCGATTAACAACAAACACAACAAAAACATGAACATACATTTATGAGTAAAATCACATAAAATAGACCGCGTTTTTACAATTTGATGAAACATCGCCTTAGACAAACACAAAAATGACTGTTTCTATCATGTATAACCATGCTATTTCTAGTCTACATTTTAAATGTTACAGCATCACTTATTTACAATGTAAATGGAATTTCAACGAAAAACCTTCGGAACGATTGAAATACAACCGTAGATTACGGTTGGTGTGATTTGCATTCGAATTTATAGATTTTCAATCCAATAAAAATTAAAAAACACTCAATGACCAAAAAATTCAAAACAGAAGAGAAGATGGGGTGTCAAAAAACAACAGAGGATTGGAACTTAACCGGAAGAATGATCATGGAGCACATCCAGTGTAAGATAATTGATAACGCCAAATTATGAAGCATGATCAAGGCGTAAACTGAGCAATATTGATCCGAGCAACTGCAGATTGGAAATGATCAACCTCCGGAAAAATGATCAAGTAAACATAGTTCCGGAAGCATGTAATTTATGAACTAAGTTACGGACAAATGCTTTTGGAATGGGGATTCAACGCCTATAAGGGCTCAATGATTGAAAATTCAATCGACACAGACCAAGAATACACAAACATGACAATTTCATGATCATGCTTCCTAATTAAGACCCACCCGCTCTAAATACATCAAAGCAATCCATTTCCAGCGGATACAGACTAAATTTTGCACTCAATAGGGTAGGAACGATAAAAAAGTATGCTCTCTTGATCATTGTTCCGATAGATTGGCCACCACAAGTGTCCACTTAGACAAGTCAAAAGCGACTTAGAAACCGATGTTGAATTCCGATCTGTGGATAAGCTGTATAAGTATAATGATCATGCTTTCGAACCAATAATGATCATGCTTACAATGACTTAATGATCATCGTTCTGATGTTCTGTGATCATGCTTTCTTAAGTTTAATGATCATAGTTTCGGAACCTTTATGATCATGCTTTCCAAGGCGATTTGTTTTAATGCTTTAAATTCAGCCACTTATAAGCAAAGTTACGTCCAGATCATTAGATCACTTAATCATTTAAGATCATATTAATCAAAAAGATCAGTTATTTAAAAGCCAATAAATTCTCTTTATTTATGATCATTCTTTCTTTATCATTCAGGAACTATAGTGAAATTACGGTTAGTGTGATACGGATCAAAAATGAAACCAGAAGAGAAATTGTTAATTAAGGCACGAAGCCACAAAGATGGTCATTTATTTGAGGTATCTGAAACAGCCGTTGAATGGATAGAACAATATCAACACTTCAAAGGTGTCACCAAAAGCATAGTTGAGCTTCTTAACCTAATTTCACTTCGTGGGTTTAGCAGTAAAGACGGGTACGTTTCCACCACTGAGATTATTGAATCAACCGATGGTCAAGTCACTCGCGCAGCCTTACAGCAAAGGCTGAGAGCTGCAGTTAATATCGGATTGTTCAAACAAATCCCCGTTCGCTTTGAAGAAGGCCTTGCTGGTAAAACCATGTTGCATCGCTTTGTGAACCCAAACCAATTGATATCGGTGCTGGGTGCCACCAGCTTGGTGACAGAAAGCGTGAAGCAAAATGAAAAGCAAAAGCGCTCTAAAGCCCTAGCTCAAACCAAAGTAAACAAGCGCTTACTGAATGAACATGGGTTGAATACCCCACCAACGATGAAAGATGAAGCGGATCAATTCATTGTTTCGCCAACCAATTGGGCGGGGATTATTGATCAAGCGTTAGCGCCACCTAGAACTCGTAAGAGCTACCAGAAATCCATGGTTTCGATCTCTGGCACTCGCGCTGTGATCGAGACACGATCTTCTAAAAATATCATGACCGTTGACGATCTGATGACGCTATTCGCGTTATTCACTCTCACCGTTCAATATCATGATCATCACCAAGATGATTACCATCTAGACGCGAAACACACGCCAAACAAAACACCACTCTACATCACTGATATTTTGTCTTTACGTGGCAAGAAAGACAGCGGCCCTGCACGTGATTCTATCCGCGACAGTATTGATCGTATCGAATTCACGGATTTCCAACTGCACGAGCTTACAGGCCGTTGGCTTAGTGAGAACATGCCAGAAGGCTTTAAGAGTGATCGTTTCCGATTCTTAGCTAGAACCATTACCGCATCGGAAGAAGCGCCTACAGAAGGCTCTGACGGCGAAATTCGCATTAAACCGAACCTATACATCCTGGTTTGGGAGCCTTCGTTCTACGAAGAGCTGCTGACGCGTGACTATTTCTTCCTATTTCCGCCAGAAATCCTGAAGCAACATACCTTGGTCTTCCAAATGTATTCGTACTTTAGAAGCCGCATGGCACGTCGCCATTCAGATAGCATGTTGCTCAGTGAGCTCAACCAGAAATTGGCGCGTAACATCGATTGGCGTCGTTTCTCGATGGATCTGATCCGCGAGCTCAGAAAATTGGGTGAAGTCGGGGATCAAGAAGATACCTTCCTGGTTAATCTATGGGGTTATCACTTGACGATCACCGCGTTGATCGAAAAAGGGAAAACGACCGATTATCAGGTAGATATCAAATGTAATGTGGAAGAAGTATTACGTTACTCAAGAGCGCGTACCACTAACGCAGGTAAGCGTAATATGGCACCAACGCTGCCGAACCCACTTCGTAACGAAATGGTGTCTAAGCAGAAACTGGAAGAGCTGTCTGAGATTATCGATGGTGAGTTTGAACCCATTCAGCGTAAAGCACCGTCGCCAAGAGGCAAATTGGGACGTCGAGTTAAGCAGCGTAAACACTCTGTTGAGATCAACGCTGACGAGATCATGATTACTCTCTCTAAATATACCTCTGCAGAGGCTCTAGAACGCAGCATAACGGCTTTATCTGCTATGACAGGGCACTCACATGCCTCAATCAAAGAAGAGTGCTCAGAGCTCATTGAGAAGCTTGATTGGTTGAGAGTAGGGGAGGACGTTATCCCATACGAAACACTGAGTCGCTTGATTGAGCTATATAACGACCGAGATAGCACCAGCAATCGACATCTGTCCATTGAACGTTTGATCTCTGGTTTAGCGGTGCGTCGTAAAGTGTGTAAACAAGTTCATGAAGGTCATTTAGACGAAAACGTGTTCCTTGCGCTCGATGAAATGGCGATTGGCCACTAGTCATTATCCTATCGCGATAAGCCTGTTTTACCGTCGCTGAATGGATAGTTTTGAACACATTAGGTGCTGATTAAAATCGCACCTAACGCTGACAAAGTGATGACAAAGTAGCGCATCTAGTTGATTATTATTTATCCCGAATAGACAACCTTTGTCCTTTCTTGTGATTAATAGATTGGCTCATATTTTGTTACATCATACTGAATAGATTTTTGCGAGTTCCCAAGGGACTCGCTTTTTTTTGCCTAAAATTCAGTCAATCATTAAAATTCAATAGCTTACAGAGTTAAACGCCGAAGCATGATCAAGGCTCGATCATGCTTTCTACGGATCTAGCTCTGGTGAGATTCTGATTTGATGCTTGATCGAGAAGGGCTTGATCAGTGGAGATGGCGTTGAATAATGCCTTGATCATCGTTTCGGGGATGGGTTGCCATAAAGCGTACATGCGACTCGATCAATTTTTCAGACTCTGCTTTCCAACGTGGTTCTTGCTGTTGGTTCGTAAACTCCAAAGCCAATACACACAAGTGTTGTAGCCGCTGTGTACACCACTCTTGCAATCTTGCTTCTGATTTTGGGTCACATGACACCGCTTGCAGCTTACTGTAGGCAAACATTAGGTATTGGTAGGCTTTATCTTGATGGCTTGAGCTGCTGGCCTCCTGCGAAGCCAACTCCGGATTCGATGAATCCGCGAGGTGGCGATAGAAAGTAAAGATTCTCAGGCATCCGTCTAGCCAACATGCGATGCCTTTGCTCTGCTCATCCGTGATCAATGGCCCCCAGAGCGCATCTGGAGGCGTTAAGATCAAAGGTTCTAACCGGTCCACTTGATCATGCTTTCGGTCTTTGTACCAATCTCCGATCCGCTCTAACCAAGTGTCTAGTTCATTCATGCAACGTTATCCCACTGTTTTACAAAGTGATTATCAGAAACTTGTTTGATTTCATGCTGTATTTCACTGCTCTGCTCTCGAATACGATCAGCGTCTATTGAATAGTTTGGCTCATTTTTGACGAGTTCGCCAAATGGCAGATCGGGATCTGGTACGGCAGAGATCAACAACTTAGTGTACGGGTGTCGTGGATTGGTTAAGATCGACTGGGTTGATCCCCATTCGACGATCTGTCCTTTGTACATAACCGCTGTCTCTTCTGCGATGTAATGTGCTGTGGCAAGATCGTGGGTTATGTACAAAAAGCCAATCCCCAACTCTTGCTTCATTTTTTGCATCAGGTTCAACACGCCAAGTCGAATCGAAACGTCCAACATCGAGGTGGGTTCGTCAGCAAGAATAACCTCAGCGCCAACGGCCAGTGCTCTCGCTAGGTTAACCCTCTGTCTTTGGCCTCCACTGAGCTCGTGCGGGTATTTGGCGAGCGTTTCGATGGGTAACTCCACAAGCGTTAATAACTCTTTGAGGCGTTCTGTGAGAGCCTGTTTAGTGGCTACCTGTTTATGGATCTTAAGTGGGCGCGTTAAATGGTGCTCAATGGTGTGAGTGGGATTAAGTGAACCAAAGGGGTCTTGAAACACCATTTGCACACGGCTGCGATAATCCAAGATATCTTTACGGCTTTTCAGCGTAGAGATGTCTCTGCCTTTGAACAGTATCTCTCCCTCTGTCGCAGGGTAAACCTTGGTCATCAATCGTGCGCAGGTGCTTTTCCCGCAGCCTGATTCTCCGGCTAAGCCGAAAATCTCGCCTTAGCCTATGTGAAAGCTAACGGATTTGATTGCATTGAAAGAGGGGAAAATGAGAGTTGGATCAAACCACATTTCTTATGGGGAATCTTTTAAATATAATTGCAGAAAATGGCTTTGGCAAAGTTTAAATGAGGCATTTATTAATTAGCTTTGTGAAGCGTCGGAATCATCACACTTCAGTACAGAATTTCTTAACAAGCGAAAAAGCATTTGCTACAGATTACCTGTCCATTACATGGTGCTTTTCGGAGGAAAACATGTCCATTAATTCTATCAACCATGATGAAATGACAAATATTGCAAACAAGTGGGATGCTGAAGAAGAAGAAGTATCTTTCAAACCAGAAAAGAAAATGAAGTCTGCTGAAGCTCGTCGTCGTATCGAGACTCTAAGAGAAATTAGAGAAAGCGGTTTGAGTCTGGAAGAAGCGAGGGAGCTAGGTCTTATTCACTAATAATCCCCATTGCATTTAGAAGGGTGGCACAACGCCACCCTTTGATTTATAAGTGTTTTTTCATGTTTCCTATCCAGATTTAATCAACTCCTTGATTCTTTGGCTCACTGTTCTGTTTAGCCTAACCCTTTTGATATTACGCTTTTCAGATGAAAAACACGCACATGGCATACTCTTGAGCTAAGTTGTTTGACAGTCATATTCAACGCCACTAATTTTAAAGTTAAAGCAAAAATATGCGATGTCGTTGGTAAGGAGAAGGCTATGTCTAATTCTGTGGCTCAAGCTAAAGAAGTGCTGTTTTACGAACCCGAAGATCCGAACGGATACCTGTCAAATTTTGCCGCTTGTCCTATCAAGGTGGGTGAGCAAGTTTGGGCAACCAGCGAACATTATTATCAAGCGATGAAGTTTGCCTCCGAAGCGCTACGCAATATCATTTTGGAAGCCAGTACACCTGCCGAAGCGTTCTCTTTAAGTCGTGACTACGAAGACCAAGTTCGCGACGATTGGTATGACATTCGTGTTGAAGTGATGCAGTTTATTGTGACGGAGAAGTTCAGACAGAATCCACAGTTTGCGCTGTTTCTTACCAACACCGGAGATTCGGTGATCAAAGAACATTCGCACAAAGACCACTTCTGGGGCGATGGTGGCGATGGAACCGGCGAGAACCATTTGGGTAAGATTCTGATGGTAGTGCGTCACCAGCTTCGCACTCAGCAACTGCATTTGATTGCTTCGCACTGATTCGTCGATTCAGATAGCGGCATGCTTATGATTACCCCTTAGACGCATTTAAAAGGCCGCCCTGCTATCTAGTATGAAGCAGGGCGGCCTTTTCGGTTTTAGAGAGTCAGGCATCAACGAGAGTTAACGTACGTGACTAAGCTATCCGTTGCTAAGTTCTAAGTTACGCTGGTGCTATAAGTAACTCTGTACGATGTCGTCAAGCTGTCCATCGTCTTTCATTTGGTCTAGGCGTTGGTTGATGAAGCTTTGCAGTTTAGGATCCATCTCAGGGTCAAACGCCAAATGGATAGGGTAGTTATTGATGACAGAACCAAACTCTTGCATCTGGTAATCATCAATACTCAGTTTTTGTTCGTTTAGGTTGTATTTGATTCGTGATTCCATTTCCACAAACACGGTGTCGCCAGGTGCTCGGTTCAGGACACGAAACGCAGCAGTGTAATCTTTTACTCGAATCTCGTTGAGCTTGCCCTGTTGGATATAAGGTTCCAAGTTCGGATACTCAAATCCTTTCAGCAATACTACGGCTTTCCCATCGAGATCATCGATTGTATTGAACTCAAATGGCTTTTTACCGCTGCTGAGTAATACGTGTTTTACATTGTAAATCGGGTCTTCAGATAGGTTCGCAGATTGAATATTCCCCCAACTAGGGCTGCCATAGGTAACCCAGTTTGGATTCTCTCTCGCATCGAGCTTGTCGATCATTCGATTAAAAGGGTAGGTGTGGTAGTTGATCTCATATTGGCTGTCATCAAACACGGCTTCCACAATATCTGAAACAATTCCTCTGTGAGATGACCCGTCAGTTTCGATTTGAAAAGGTTGCGCTTGGCTCGCAATAATGTAGTAGTGAAGAGGTTCGCTTGCAGAAGCATAACTGCTTGAAAACAAACTGACTATGGATGCAACGATAAGATGTTTTTTCATAACCTTCCCTAGTTATTTGATGAATGACTACTATTATACTAGTTGAGTAATTGTAGTTTGCTAGGATAACAATAATGGTAATTTGTGTATGTTGACAAAAGGAAAACGCTACGTTGGACTCTCCCGACAGTTGATCGGGATGATAATAGCGATCAGTACCTTATTCACAGTTATAGTGACAGGTCTCGGGTTGTATGTAGAGTACCAAAGTCGAGTTTCTTTTATCAGCTCTCAGATCGAGCAGGTCAAGGCTGGCTACCTTTCTGGTTTAACGGCAAGTTTGTGGGTTGAAGATCGAGAGCAATTGTTTGTGCAAGCCGAAGGCATCTCTCGCCTCCCTTCGGTCAGTTACCTTCTTATCGAAAGTCCCGATGAAAAAATTCTAGAGTTAGGTCAAAAGACCCAAGGCCAATCTTATTCTCAGTCTTGGGAAATGGTGCACCAGATGGGCGGCACAGACTTCCCGTTGGCGACGCTCACGGTGCAATCAGACTTGAGCATGATCCTAGATGACTTTGAAGAACGAGTGTTATTGTTGCTCGCCTTCGAAGCCGTTAAAATCTTCTTGTTGTCTCTCGTATGTTTAACCATCGTCTATCGTCTTGTCGTAAAACGTTTGATGACTATGTCTTCCCAAATCAACCAACAACAGGTCGAAGACAACAAACCGCGCTTTATAACGCCAACTCACTCTATTTACAAAGATGAGATATCGACTCTAGAGAGTAGCTATAACCGATCGGTAGAACGTATTCGTCAACAATATCAAGAGCTGGAAAAAGCCAAAGACATTGCTGAGGTGGCCAACCGCAATAAAAGTGAATTCCTTGCTAATATGAGTCACGAAATCCGTACACCAATGAATGGGATTATCGGGTTGTCGTCTTTGCTCTCTGAAATGGATATGCCGAAAGAGCAAAAAGAGTACATCAACATGCTCAACACCTCTTCGCTTACGTTGCTCGACTTAATCAACGACATTCTCGATTACTCGAAGATCGAAGCGGGGCGACTAGAGCTTCAGCAAGAGCCGATGAAAATGATGGGCATTGCGGCCGACGTTGAATCAACCTTTCGAGTGAAAGCCGAACAGAAAGGGCTTCGATTCCAATTAGCGATCGACCCTAAGATCCCAACCATGGTGATTGGCGACGGTACACAACTAAGACAAGTCCTAAATAACTTAGTAGGTAACGCGATTAAATTTACCGAGCATGGCCACGTCACGCTCTCGCTTCGTTTGGAAGAGGTGGTTGAGCCTGAGCAAAAACTCAGAGTGAGGTTCGAGGTTGTCGACAGCGGTATCGGTATTGCAGAAGACAAACAGAAATCGGTGTTCGATAAGTTTCAACAAGCCGACGGCAGTACCACACGTATTTATGGAGGCACAGGGCTTGGTCTAACAATATGCGAGAAGATAGTGACATTGATGGGCAGCAAGCTTGAACTCACCAGTGTTGAAGGTAAAGGCAGTACTTTCTATTTTACGGCTGACTTTGACCCGTGTTTAGAAGCCGATGAAAGCAATATCGATTTCAATAAGGTTTCGGTTCTGCTTGTGGATGATAGCCAGCTGAACATGCGTATAACGTCTACACAGCTTCAATCCTTTGGCGTTAAGTCTGAGTGCTGTGAAACGGCAAACCAAGCGTTAGAGTTGGTTTCAGAGTCTGTGGCTCAGTCATCACCTTATGATCTCGTTCTGATAGACAAAGTAATGCCGTCCGTTGATGGCTTTCAACTGGCGAGAAGCTTAGTTGAACGCTTTGGTAGCGAGTGTCCCAAGTTAGTGATGATCTCTGCTGACCCTAGAAAGCAAGATGAAGCTCGTGCTAAACAAGTCGGTTTTGTTGCCTACATTGCGCGTCCTTACCAAGATAATCAGCTTAAATGGACCATCAGTGAGGTACTCGCGAGAGCGGCTGATACTTCAGTCTTTACCTATCCGAACAGAGGAGAGGTTGCGTTTAAAGACAATGAACCTGTGCCGTTAAGTAAACCTGCAGCGGTTGTTAAAGATGCTCCCATTGTCTCTGTAAACGCCACACCAGCCGATAAACAAGCTCCAATTCAAGCAGAGTCAAAACCTGTCGCAGTTGTCGGAGAATTTAGTGGTACAGTTTTAGTTGTTGAAGACTCGCGAGTAAACCAACAAGTCGCCAAGATGATGCTCAAGAAGCTTGGCTTTGAGGTTGATATTGCCGACAACGGTGAAATTGGTGTCGAGAAATTCAAAGCCAACGAATACGAGATGATTTTTATGGATTGTCAGATGCCGGTTCTCGATGGCTTCGAAGCGACCAAGCAGATCCGAGCGCTCGAAGAAGGGGCTGCAAAGCATATTCCAATCATTGCGCTGACGGCCAACGTCGTGCAGCGAGACAAGCATTTGTGCTTCGATGTAGGCATGGATGAGTTTTTACCTAAACCGGTTAACCAAGGCAAACTGAGAGAGATCGTAGCGAGTTTCTTGTCGAAAGAGACGGAATCAAACAAAGAACATGAGCAGCAAATTGTTTAGTTGAGTATCTCTAATCTTACTTTCATTAAAAGAGTAATGAGGCGAATTAGACATAGTCTTTTATGCCGTTGGTTATATTTGAAGTATCGTGTGAAAGAAATGATAAAGGTGGCCTGAAAAGACCACCTTTTTTGTATGTGTCGGTTTGAACTTAATCTCTATCGATTGCGAACGCAGACCATGCTTGACGTGTCGGCATCACTTCGACTCGGTTAATGTTGATGTGATCTGGCAAGGTTGCGATATAAAACATCTGCTCGGCAATATCCTCTGCTGACAACGGTGTAGTGCCTTGGTAAAGGTTGTCTGAAGCCGTCTGGTTACCTTTAGTTCTTACAAGAGTAAATTCCGTTTCTGCAATACCAGGGGAGAGGTCAGTCACTCGTACCCCTGTGCCTTGTAAGTCACAACGTAGGTTGTAACTGAACTGCTTTACGAACGCTTTGCTGGCACCATACACATGGCTTCCTGGGTAAGGCCACTGTCCGGCGATTGACCCAACATTGATGATTGAGCTTCCTGCGCCTTTTTTAATTAACGTAGGCAACAGCGCATGAGTAACATTAACCAAGCCTGTGACATTGGTATCGATCATAGTGTGCCAGTCTTTCAAGTCCACATCAGGCGCGCCTTCTGGTGCCAAAGCTAACCCAGCATTATTGACCAATGCGGTAATCGATGAAAATTCAGCGGGTAATGAATCAATGGCTTGTTTTACGGCGTCTGCGTCTCGAACGTCGAGTTGAATTACATGCACAGGCACCGTTAATTCTTCCTTTAGGTCGAGTAGCCTTTCGATTCGACGACCAGACAGCACTAACGACCAGTTATCTTCTGCGAAACGTTTTGCTGCCGCTTTGCCGAAACCAGAGGTTGCCCCTGTAATGAACGCTATCTTATCCATAAATACATCCTTCTAATTTGAAATTAACATAAGTAGTGCCATGCCGATCAAAATCGGCGCGGTCGTTGTTTTTGCAGACAAGTTCGGTACTGATAGATACAGTTTTTGCCCCAGTACATTGCCAATCAAAGCTGCCGGTAATAGCCATAAACCTGTGATGAACGATTCTTGGTTAAATGCGCCAATCCATATGAAGCCGATCAGTGAAATCGCTGAACTCAGCAGAAAAAACACAATCGCGGTGGCTCTCTGTTCACTGGTTTTAATGGTCAGGTTCATCAAATACGTCACTAATGGCGGACCTCCTGAAGAAGCGGTGGTCATGCTAAACCCCGAAATGGCTCCCGCCCAAAACGCGTGTCGTTGGTGCAACCAAGTGAGGCGTAAGTCCAAAATAATCAGCGTGCCAGCGACCAAAGACATCATCGCGATAAAGGCCTTCAAGCCTGATTCCGATATCGTGCTAATGAAATACAGCGAAAAAGGCACCGCAACCAACATGCCAATACACAGCGGCGCAATAAGCCGGATATTGATGGTGGTTTTACTTCGCTTGAGCAGAGGAAAGGCACTTAAAAAGTCCAACAAGATAGCGATGGCTACCGCTTGCAATGGTGGAACAATAAAGCTTAGGGAGAGCGCAGCGATAATCGCAAACCCAAACCCGGAATAGCCTCGCACTACTCCTGCAAACAGAATCAATGTCATTGCCAACCCTAATTCCACTCTTGTTCTCCTCTTTGCTTTTGAAGTTACTGCTGCATTAATTAGTGTTTGATGAGACTTGTCTCGTCTGCCTTTCAATCTATTCACACCTAAGAGTTTTGAATAGAGCCAGATCGACGATTGGATTGGGTCAAGCAGTTTGTTGGATCGGGGATGAGACTTGGGCTGATGTACTGGCCCAATGTTTTGTTGAAACTGACACTATGACCTCCGCCCTGTTTGGGATGAAGATTATTCCATCCGATAGCGCAGCCTTTTCAATGTCGTGTTTTGTGTCTTTCATTCTCGAAGACGAGCCAAGCACGAGCGGCTGTGAATCTAGTGTTGTTAATGGAGACGATGAAATGGAAGTATCAACAGAACAGCTTGTGAACCAAGATATTATCGACCTCGACAAGAGCGTATTTCATTCTTGGTCGATTCAAGAAGCAGCGGAGCCTATCGCCATTGCGGGTGGGCAAGGATGCAAAATGTGGGACTACGAAGGTAAAGAATACCTTGATTTTAGTAGCCAACTGGTTAACACCAACATTGGTCATCAGCATCCACAAGTGATCAAAGCGATTAAAGATCAGGCTGATTCATTAGTGACCGTTGCCCCTGCGACCGCCAACCTCACTCGTGGTTTGGCGGCTAAGCGTATCTTGTCGAAAGCGCCAAGCTCGTTTAAGAAGGTGTTCTTTACCAATGCAGGGGCAGATGCCAACGAAAATGCGATTCGCATGGCGCGACAATTCACAGGGCGCGACAAGGTGCTATCTGCTTACCGTTCTTACCATGGCAATACAGGTACTGCTATTGCTGCGACGGGGGATTTTCGTCGAATTCCAAACGAGTATAGCCGTGGGCACGTTCACTTCTTCAATCCATTTCTCTATCGAAGCGAATTCAACGCGGCGACTGAGGCAGAAGAGAGTGAGCGTGCCCTGCAGCATTTAGAGCGAGTGATTGAATGCGAAGGACCAACGGCGATTGCGGCGATTATCCTAGAGACGATTCCGGGAACGGCTGGTTTTCTCATTCCGCCCAAAGATTACCTTATCGGCGTGCGTGAGCTGGCAACCAAACATGGCATTCAGTTGATATTCGATGAAGTCATGGTCGGCTTTGGCCGCACGGGTAAGTGGTTTGCGTTTGAGCACTTTAATGTAGTGCCGGATCTGATTACTTTCGCGAAAGGGGTGAACTCGGGTTATGTGCCGGCTGGTGGCGTGGTGGTCAGCGAACCGATCGTTGAGTACTTTAAGTCAAACTTCTTTATGGGCGGCTTAACGTACTCTGGTCACCCTTTGGCGATGGCTTCTATCGTTGCAACGCTCGATGTGATGGAGCAAGAGGGCATTGTCACACACGCTGATAACGTCGGTAACAGCGTTTTAGGGCCGCTTCTACTGAGCCTTCAAGAGTTGCACCCTATGATTGGTGATGTGCGCGGCAAAGGGATGTTCTGGGCTGTAGAGCTGGTGGAAGATCGTGAAAGTAAAACACCTTTGAGCAATGAAAAAATGGGGCAATTGAAAGCGCAATTGACCAAGCGAGGCCTGTTGACCTTCATTGTGAATAACCGCATTCACGTTGCGCCACCTTTGGTTATTCAGCCAAGCGAGATAAAGAAAGGCGTTAAGATCATTGATGAAGTGTTGTTTGAACTTGCTTCTTAATTCTTCAATAAGATAGCCAGCACAGCAACCAAGGCACTTTGACAAAGAATTCCCCGTTCTTTTCAAAGTGCTTATTTTTCCTGAGTGCTTGGCTTTTGAGTGTCTAGCTTCCAATTGGTTAGGTATAGTCGAAAAAGAGCATCGATTGATGCTCTTTTTTACGTCATTGTCTTGAATAACAACGTCTACATAACCCTTTGTGATGCTAGCTCTTCATTACCTCTGACAGCTCTTTGATACCGGGTGCGATCAGATCTTTGTCGATGGCGTGAAAGCCCAATCGAAAATAGGAATTGGGGTCATATTCTGACAATGCTTCACAACCCGATTCCGTTTCGGTATTCGTCATAAAGTGTGAATAGCCTGTCTCAATCAATATGCCCTTTTGGGCGGCTCGTGAAGCTAAACGCTGGCTATTGATGTGGCTGGGCGTTTGTAGCCACAGAGAGTTGGCCTGCTCGCTTTGAGCCAGTCGCTTGCAGTCAGGTAAGTACTTCAAGACAGCATCGTTGATCAGCTTCCAGCGCTGGCGAGTGTTTTCTCTAAAGCGCCTCACAAAGCTGTCGTAGTAGCCTTGTTCAATAAAGTGCGCTACTTCCATCTGAACACGGCTTGGCGCATGTCGGTACATCAAGCGACGCAGTATTCTAAGGTCGTAGATTAACTCTTCAGGTGCCACGATGTAGCCTAACCTCAAGCCGGGTGCCAGTAGCTTAGAGAAGCTGCTGACGTAGATGACTCTCCCTTCCTTGTCATTGGCTTTTAGCGCGGGTTTAGGATTCCACTCCACGTTGCACTCGGCGTCATAGTCATCTTCGATAATTACCGCGTCATTGGCTTTGGCCATTTCAAGTAACTGAGTTCGACGCTCATCACTCATGGTGACGCCGGTTGGAGCTTGATGGCTAGGCGTGACATAGAAGTGATCACACAGTGAAGAGTGCTCATTGAATCTCAATCCTTGTTCATCCACTTGATGCGGGTGTAACTGCGCGCCAGAGAGATTGAAGATGTGATTCGCTTCTTTGTAGCCGGGGTTCTCGACTCCGACTCGACTCTGATGGTTCATGAGCAAAGTCGAAATCAAATACAGCGCATTCTGCGAACCTAAGGTTATGAGGATCTCATCACTTTGGGCATGAATACCGCGCTGTGGGAGCACCCTTGTGCGTATCTGTTCGACCAGCATGTCGACGTCTTTATCGACCTTGTCGCAAAGCCAGCGGTGATCATGTGGGTCTGAGGTGACCTTTCTTGTCGCTTCTCGCCATTGAGCTAATGGGAAGTCATTGATAGAGGGTTGGCCAAAAATAAATGGGTATTGGTAACAACTCCAATGCGAGGGTTTGACGATGCGTGGGTATTGGCCCAATTGCAGCTTAACGCGTTTGCTCCAATCCGGTGCATTGTCGCTGTCGGCTGATTCAAAATGATCCAAACTCGCGTCGATAGTATCACTCGGGTTTTCATACTTTTCTGAAAGGTAATAACCACTGCGAGGCTTACTGATGAGGTAGCCATCGTCGAGCAAACTGTCGTACACCAACGAGACAGTATTGCGTGAAACACCCAATTGGCTAGACAGCTTACGACAAGACGGAAGCGCTTGTTCAGCCGGAAAAATACCATTCAATATCGCCGTCACCAAATAGCTACGTACTTGTTCTTGCAGGCTTCTTTTGGAATCAAACTCGATGAAACAATTGTGATTTATCGCCATGAGATACAGTCCTTATTCTCAGTGAACCTCAGTCCAATTTGTATAAAAGAGCAAGAAATGCGCCAGAGTTCATATTGATGTTTTAAGAGTGTGTTTTGCTCTCTCTCAACCCCGAAAATTACGTTGTCCCAAACTAGAAAATCGTTCTGTCCCAACCTGAAAATTAAATTGGCTCTACGTCTCCGATGCATTCCGTTCATAAAGTAAAGGCAGGCAAATAATCTCGATAAGGAAAGCGTATGAAACAGGGAATGACGATGAAGGCATGGGTTTCAACAGCGGCAGCGACAGTTGTACTGGGTTGTTTTGGAGTCGCACAAGCATCGGAGCTTGCAGCCATCGAAAAGCAAGGCTTCATGAAAGTGGCGACAGAAGACAACTACTCTCCATTCAACTATATCGACCGCGGTAAGCCTGCGGGGATTAACAAAGATTTGCTTGATGAGTTACGTGAATATTCGAAGTTCGATATCGAACAAGAGATCTTACCTTGGACAGGACTACTCGCTTCGGTATCTGCGGGTCAATATGATGTGGCGTTAACTGGCGCGATCATTACCGATGCTCGCTTGAAGGCCTTTGATTTCACTCCACCTATCGCTTCAGCGCAGCATTACTTCTTAACCAGAGCTGACGCGGAAGATATTAATACGGTAGCCGATTTAGATGGAAAAACAGTGGGCTTACAAGCGGGCAGTGCTTTGCTAGAAAGGCTTCCAGAGCTCGAAGTGATGCTCGAAGCACAAGGCAAATCTTTGGGTAAAGTGGTGCAGTATCAATCCTACCCAGAAGCGTATTCCGACTTGGCAATCGGCCGAATAGACTATGTGATCAACAGTGTGGTTTCAGTTAACGAGGTAGTGAAGTCGAAGTCAAAGGTATTCAAAAAAGGCGAAGCAGTCTCTGGCCCAGGTTTCGTTAGCTGGCCAGTTCCTAAAGATAATCCTGAGCTTTTGGCTTACCTAACGGAATTCTTCCTACACCTTGAGCAAACAGGAAAAATGGCAGAGTTGCAGAAGAAGTGGTTCGGTGAATCGTTCGACCAACTCCCTTCAGAAGCCATCACTTCGGTTGAGCAGTATCACAAGCTAACAGCCGTTCAATAGATGAATAAGCATGCGCCGACACAAACAGTTAGCGGCTGTTTGTGTCCATGCCAATGGGTTCAAAGCGGTTTAACCCATGAGTCTTTGGCGCACAATCTATCGAAAGAAGTCGCTGATCAAAGAGGTCGTTTATGGATTATTACGCTTGGGAACAGTTACTACAGGGCGCGTGGGCAACGGCATGGATATCGGCAGTATCGATTGTATTAGGTGTCGTCATCGGCCTAATGATTGCCTTAGTTAGAATGATGAAAATCCCGTTTGTGGATCAAATGTTGGGTATCTATGTCAGCTGGGCACGAGCAACGCCTTTGGTGACACTGGCTCTGTTTATTTTCCTTTCTTTTCCGTCATTTGGCATCAATTTAGATAAACACGTTTCTGCTATTTTAGCTCTCACACTCAATACATCGGCATTCAATGCAGAGATTTGGCGCAATGCCTTTCTTAACTTTTCAAAAGGACAAATGGAAGCGGCAGAAGCCATTGGTATGAGACGTATCACTTATTTTCGCCGCATCATGTTCCCGCAAATGGTGATCATGAGCCTACCAGCGCTAGTCAATGAGATGTCGTTCTTAATCAAAGGCAGCCCTGCCATCGCGGTGATTGGTATTGTTGATTTAACCCGTGTCACCAACCGAATTGCAGCGGTTACCTATGAGCCACTCGGGCCAATTCTGTGTGCGGGTGCCATATACATGTTGATTATTGGCGTGTTGGTGAAATTGCAAGCTGTGGCTGAAAACCGAGCTACTTATCTGCAGTAGTAAGTGTGGCTATCAGTAATCTACCTCAGTCACAGCTATCAACAACAACCACAGTTTAGCCGTCATGGCTACTTGGTCAGAAACACCATTTACCTGCTTGTGATGCGTTATTGAGCGGGTAAGTTTAAGGAGTAAATATGGAAGAATGGAATATTATCTGGCAACAAAAAGAGCTGTTTGCTTCAGGGTTTGTGACCACATTTTATCTTTTTGTTTCGTCTTCAATCTTGAGTTTCGTCATCGGTATTGGTTTGTTGTATTGCCTCGAAAACTCAAAACTTGGTGTGAAGTACACCATCAATAGTTTGATAGGCATGATGCGCACCTTGCCGTTTCTTATCTTAGCGTACCTGCTCTATTACGGGTTGCCGCAGGTTGGTATTCGACTCGATGCGATTACAGCGGGAATCATCGCGCTAAGTCTCTATCACGGTACCTATTTTTGTGAGATTTTCCGAGGTGTTCGTAAAGGATTAGAGCCAGGTTACATCGAAGCGGCGCACGCTTATGGCTTCTCTAAATTCAAAACATTTACCCGAGTTATTACCCCAAATGTGTTGTTTAAGTCGGTTCCACTGATCACGAACCAACTCATCATCTGCTTAAAAGACACTGCGTTTCTTAGCATCATCACCGTCGCAGAAATTACCGCGGCCGCCAACAGCATTCAATCAACGTACTTCATCCCATTGAATGCGTTCATCATTGCTATCGCGCTCTACTGGGCCGTGAGTATTGCACTTGAAAGCATCACCAAACGAATCCAAACCAAAGTTGAACTTAGAGGGCTTAGCCATGCTTAAACAATCAGAGATTATTGAAACGGAAGCACCGATTAACCCTTCTTTGGGCGTGAATTTGGAAGTGATTGAGTGCGAACCACTATTGGAAGAACGAGAGACGATCATTAAGGTTGAAAACCTGTCGAAACAGTTTGATGGCATCGAAGTACTGCGAGACATCAACCTCAATATCAACAAAGGCGATGTGGTGAGTATTCTCGGTTCGTCTGGGTCGGGGAAATCGACGCTACTGCGTTGCATGAATTGGCTAGAACAGCCAGAGCGCGGCACGATTTTTATGGGTGATGAGCGTATTGGTATCAACTCTGAAACGGGTAAACCACTCAAATATAAAGAGCTGGCGAAACTCAGAGAGCGCCTTGGTATGGTTTTCCAAAGCTTCAACTTGTGGCCGCATTTAACCGTGTTGCAAAACGTTATGGAAGCGCTCGTTCACGTTAAGAAGATAGCGAAATCAGACGCCGAAGAGATGGCACGTAAGCAACTCGATAAGGTTGGGATGTCGCACAAACTAGAGAACTACCCAAGCATGTTATCGGGTGGGCAAAAGCAACGTGTCGCTATTGCCAGAGCTCTCGCGATGGAGCCGGATGTGTTGCTGTTTGATGAACCAACGTCAGCACTCGATCCTGAATTGGTCGAAGAGGTGTTGTTGGTGATGAAGAAACTGTCGCAAGAGGGCTACACCATGGTGGTTGTGACACATGAGATGGAGTTTGCGCGTCAGGTATCGGATCAGGTGGTGTTTCTTGAAAAAGGCATATTGATTGAAAAATCCAACCCAGAGAAGTTTTTCACTAACCCAGATTCATCAAGGGTAAGACAGTTCCTCAAGCTTGATTCATGAGTTAGATAGCTTGCACAGCTTCAAGGTTCGATCGTTAAAAAACTCCGTCAGAATTTGTCGGAGTTTTTGTATGTTAGCTTTTTCTTCCCAAACCTAAACTTAAGCCTAAAACTATACAAATGGCCATGTGGCGCTAACCAATACTATCAATATGAATCACCACAGAGCCCGGTCGCCAGTACTCCAACTCGCAGTCCATTAGCTCACCGTCTTGTTTGTAGTTCACTCGGCAGATCTTCAAAACAGGCTGGCCCTCTGCCAAATTCAGCGCCTTGGCGACATGAGCAGGGGCAGAAGTGGGAATCACATCAAAACGCGAGCGTTGGGTCTCGTAGCCGTATTTTTCTCGGTAGATTCCTGTTAGTGACATGGTGAGGTTTTCTGACAATACACCATCAAATAAGGGCGCTTTCAGTACATTTTCAACAAACAGCACTGCTCTACCATCAATAAAACGCAAGCGCTCAATCACGTGTATTGGCGTTATCTGCTCTATCTCTAATGCTTTGGCGTAATCGCCTGCCGCCATCTCTGTACGGGTGCTGAGCAGTCTGGTTTCTGCTATGCGGTGTTGTTCACGAATCATTTGATGAAAGTGAGAACGTGATAATGGGTTATAGCGAACACGTTCGGGTGACACATACCAGCCTCGGCGCTCTTCTCGGTATATCAAACCTTCGGTTTCTAATGAGACCAACGCATCTTTGAGCGTAATTCGTGTGGTTGAAAACAGCTCGCTGAGCTCTCTTTCGGATGGCAGTTTTTGCCCTTCGGTGAAGATGCCTGATTGAAGCTGCTCTCTAATGCTCGCCTTAATTCTGCCTAGCTGTGTCCCTGATTGCGCTGTAGCCAATGTTCTCATTACTGATCTAGTCCATAAGTTCGTGTGCCCAATAAGGTAAACCACGGAGTTAACAGGAATGTGACAGTAAACAAAGGCTTGCTGTCATATGAGTGAAATATAACTGCCACGGAAATGCATCCTAACTGTCAAATAACTTGCGCGAAAGCGTCACACTCTGGCGATAGCATACAAAACGAACTTACTGACCTAGTCCAGAGGGATAGAGACAATGAAAACTTTGCTTAGCCGTTCAACTGTATCGCCAGCCCAACTTATGGGTTCATCTACAAAGCTAATAGGTGCAACGCTAATAACGGCAACACTTTCAATGCCAGCGATGGCGAAGGATGCTGATCTTGAGTCACTGATTGAAGCCGCTCAAAAAGAGGGTGCGGTTTACAGTGTAGGTATGCCAGACAGTTGGGCAAACTGGAAAGGCACATGGACTGATCTGAAAGCAAACTACGGTTTGAAGCATCAGGATACAGACATGAGCTCGGCTCAAGAGATCTCGAAATTTGAAGCAGAGAAAAGAAACGCAACTGCAGATATCGGTGATGTTGGTTTCGCCTTTGCACGTGTCGCTGTGCAGAAAGACGTAACGCAGCCATACAAGCCAACGACTTGGGATGACATTCCAGATTGGGCGAAAGACAAAGATGGTCACTGGGCTCTGGCTTATACAGGTACTATCTCGTTCATTTCAAACAATAATCTTGTTGAAGATGCCCCAAAATCTTGGAGTGACCTACTAGAAGGCGACTACAAAGTCACTGTTGGTGACGTAGGCGTAGCAGCACAAGCAAACAACGCGATTCTAGCGGCTGCATTTGCTAACGGTGGTGATGAGTCAAACCTAAAACCAGCGATTAAATTCTTTGGTGAACTAGCGAAGCAAGGCCGTCTATCTTACACAGATCCAAGCATCGCGAACCTTGAAAAAGGCGAAGTGGAAGTGGCGATCATGTGGGACTTCAACGCATTGAACTACCGCGACAAGATCGACCGTGAGCGCTTTACGGTAAGCATTCCACAAGATGGTTCAGTTATCTCTGGTTACACCACCATTATCAACAAATACGCGAAAAACCCGAACGCGGCGAAGTTGGCTCGAGAATACATCTTCAGCGACCAAGGCCAAATCAACCTAGCAGAAGGTTACGCACGTCCAATCCGTAGCAGCGTTACGTTACCTCAATCAGTGCAAGACAAGCTGATCTCGAACGAGCAATACAGCAACGTTCACCCAGTAACTGACTTCTCAGCATGGGAAAAATCAGCACGTCGCCTGCCACGTCAATGGCAAGAAAGCGTATTGATTCACCAGCAATAACCCCGCTTAGCACGCCACCTGTAACGGGTGGCTTATAGAAACAAGCAATAGAGAATAGACCATGAGCAATAAGGTTATCCTTGTTGTTCTAGATGGACTGAATTATCAGGTAGCCCGTGATTGCATGGGCTACCTGAACGGTCTTCTAGAACTTAGTGACTCGAAAAGCAGTAACCACAGCGTTTCCCAAAATCAACAGGGCACTTCGCAAATCATAAGCACGCAAAAAAACAAGCTGCGCGCCACGCTTTACCCTGTGCAGTGTGAGCTGCCATCTATGTCACGTCCACTGTATGAGTGCATCCTGACCGGTGTTCGCCCTGTTAAGAGTGGCATCGTCAACAACCAAATCGTGCGTTTATCGAATCACGAGTCGGTATTTAGCTTGGCGAAGTCGCAGAACAAAGTGACGGCAGCTGCGGCTTACCATTGGGTGAGCGAGTTATATAACCGAGCGCCATTTGATGCTGTGCGTGACCGCTTTACCAACGATGAGACCATGAACATTCAACATGGCTGTTTCTACCACTGGGATCACTACCCAGATGAAGCCTTGTTCTTGGATGCTGAGCACCTGCGCGTGACTCATCAGCCTGATTTTTTACTGATTCACCCAATGAACATTGACGATATGGGACATAAGCATGGGTTGGATTCTCGCCAGTACCGCAATAGTGCACGTGGCGCGGATATCTACCTATCAAACTATCTTGAGAAATGGGTAGACGATGGTTATCAGGTGATCATCACCAGTGACCACGGCATGAACAATGACTTGTCTCATGGTGGCATTCTGCCTGAAGAGCGTGAAGTGCCTTTCTTTGTGATTGGCGATAAGTTTACACACCAAGAATGTTCAGTGAAACAGACCGATATCTGCGGCAGCGTCTGTCAGTTACTCAACCTTGAACACGATAAATCTTACACTCAGGAATTGTTGGCCCTATGAGCAGTTCTGTAATCACGCAGAGCGATGGCTCTGCGCTTAAACCCAAAACCAAATCTTTGTTTCAACGCTTCAAGCCCGCTTTGTGGCTTGCGCCTTTCGCGCTGTTCTTCTACCTGTTCCAACTGGCACCTATGGTTTGGGTGCTGATCAACAGCTTCTTCTATGACGATGAGCTCTCTCTCGAAAACTATTCTGAAATATTCGATTCTGCTTTCATGATGCAGGCTTTTGGCAACAGTTTATGGTTGTCGATTTGGTCGAGTATTGTTGGCTTAGCGATTGCGACTCTGCTCGTTTCTTCATTACGCCGCGTTGATTCTAAAATCCGCGATGCGGTGATTGCCTTCACCAACATGAGCAGTAACTTTTCTGGTGTGCCTTTGTCGTTTGCCTTCATCATCATCCTTGGTACTAATGGTGCGATCACCTTATTACTCAAGCAGTATGGATTACTAGGTGATTTCGACCTGTACGGTAAATGGGGCTTGCTGGCGATTTACATCTACTTCCAGATCCCATTGGCGGTGTTGTTGCTGTATCCAGCGTTTGATGCTCTGAGTGACGACTGGCAAGCCGCTTCTGCATTGCTTGGCGCGAAAACTTGGCAATACTGGACCAAAATAGCGCTGCCTGTGTTATCTCCGGCTTTGTTCGGCACCTTCATCATCTTGATTGCCAATGCGATTGGCGCCTATGCGAGCGTGTATGCCTTGACCTCGGGCAACTACAACGTGATTACGATTCGAATCGCGAGCTTGGTATCGGGCGACTTGTTCTTAGAACCAAACCTAGCCGCCGCAATTTCTGTGATTCTGATGGCGATGCTGGCCTTCATCACCGTGATTAACCAATGGCTGATCAGCAAAAGCTACGCAGGGAAGAGAAAGTAATGAATACCGTCAATACTCGTTTTCATAAAACCGTGGTCTATTCGATTGTTGGCATCATGATGATCCCGATCTTGGCGACCTTTATCTACTCGATCTCTTCTCGTTGGGGCGCGACGATCCTGCCGGATGGCTTCACGTTAGATTGGTATATCAACCTGTTGACGGATCCTCGCTTCTTACAAGCCTTTGGTCGTTCCCTGTTTATCTGTGTGGCGGCGCTGTCATTGAGTGTGGTGTTGGTTCTGCCTGCGATTTTCGTGGTGTTTTACTATTTCCCGAAGCTCGACAAGGTGATGAACATCCTGATCTTATTGCCGTTCGCGGTGCCGCCAGTAGTGTCGTCAGTCGGCTTGCTTCAGCTGTATGCAGACAGCGAAATCTCACTGATAGGCACACCGTGGATCTTGATTGGTACTTACTTCACCATCGCGCTGCCATTCATGTACCGCGCGATTGCCAACAGCTTTGAAGCGATTAACTTGCATGACTTGATGGATGCAGCACACTTGCTCGGTGCAAGTACCACCAAGGCATTCTTGTTGATTATTCTGCCAAACCTTAAGAAAGGCTTAATGGCGTCACTGTTCTTGTCGTTCTCGTTCCTATTGGGCGAGTTCGTGTTTGCCAATATCTTGGTGGGTACACGTTACGAGACACTGCAAATCTACCTATACAACATGCGTCAAACCAGCGGCCACTTCACGTCAGCCCTAGTGATGACGTACTTCCTGTTTATTTTCTTACTGACTTGGTTGGCAAGTCGTTTCAGCCAGGGAACAAAATAATGAGCTATGTAAATGCAAAAAACCTCACCAAGAGCTTTGGTGACAACACGGTGTTTGAAGATATTGAATTTTCCATCGAGAAGGGCGAATTCATTACTCTGCTTGGCCCAAGTGGCTGTGGTAAATCGACTCTACTGCGCAGCTTGGCTGGCCTGAATCCTGTTGATGGTGGCGAGATCTGGGTCAACGGTGAAGAGATTACTCACCAAGTGCCGCAACAACGTGGCATCGGCATGGTGTTTCAATCTTATGCGCTGTTCCCGAACATGACGGTTGAAGGCAACATTGCGTTTGGACTCAAGATGAAAAAGCTTGCTGCTGACGAGATTAAACGTGAAGTCGCGAAAGTGATTGGGCTGGTGGACTTAACGGGCAAAGAAAAGTTCTATCCGCATCAGTTATCGGGCGGTCAGCGTCAGCGTGTGGCTTTGGCAAGAGCCTTGGTGGTCAAGCCGCGTATTCTATTGCTCGATGAGCCACTTTCGGCGTTGGATGCGAAGATCCGTAAACACCTTCGCCAACAGATTCGAGATATTCAAAAAGAGATGAACCTGACCACGATCTTCGTGACTCACGATCAAGAAGAAGCGATGATCATGTCTGACCGCATCTTCTTGATGAATAAAGGTGAGATCGTACAAGCGGGGACACCCGAAGAGATCTACACTCAACCTGCCAATGAATTTGTGGCTGGGTTCATGGGGCACTACAATTTGGTGCAAGCGAACAAGGCTAAACAGCTGTTCAACATTGAAACAGAATGGAAAGTGGCGATTCGACCTGAATCTATCTACGTGAAAGAGCAAGGCCGACAATATGGCGAACATATCTCTGCGCCGAAAACGGGCACCATTCGTAACCACCAGCTCTTGGGCAACGTGATTCGCTACCAGGTAGATGTCGATGAATGTGAATTAACCGTCGATCTATTGAACCGTTCCTCTGAACGACTGTTGGCAAACGGCAGCCAACTTGAACTCCTGTTTAACCTTAACGAAATTCAACCAGTGAGAGCCTAAGATGTTCAAACCTTTGTATGTATTTGATATGGATGAAACGCTGATCAATGCCGATGCAGCGATGCTCTGGAATGAGTTCTTGGTTGAAAAGGGCATTGCTACTGCGCCTAACTTTATCGAAGAAGATAAGCGCTTAATGGGCCTGTATTCGGAAGGCAAACTGAACATGGAAGATTACCTAACATTCTCCATGCTGCCTTTAGCCGACATGCCAACAGAGCAAGTTACAGCATTGGTCGAAGAGTGTGTTGAACAGCATATTTTGCCTAAGCAGTTTAAGCAGTCTAAACCCTTGATTGAACAGCTAGAAAATGACGACATCGATATGCTGATCATCTCTGCCAGCGTGACCTTCTTAGTGGAAGCTGTGGGGCGTAAGATTGGCATCGAGAATGCACTTGGTATCGATTTGATTGAAAACCAAGGCCGCTTTACGTCTCAGATCTCAGGTGTACCAAGCTACCGTGAAGGCAAAGTGACGCGTTTAAAAGAGTGGTTAGACAATCAAGAAACCAACTATTCAGATATCCACTTTTATACCGATTCAATCAACGACTTACCTTTGTGTGAACACGCCGATTTTGCCTATCTGGTGAACCCATGTCCGCGTTTAAAAGCGTTAGCTGAACAACCGAACTGGTCGATTCTCAACTGGGATTAACGCTGATCCCATCTTTGAATTATGTTCGCTTTAGAACGAAAAAAGCCGCTGATGAAAGCGGCTTTTTTGCATCATCAGGCTAATGTTTGATTTATCACCGTAGCTGACAAAAGGATATGCGTAACAATTCAATAACATTCCTTCTTCTTCTGTAAATCAAACCACCACCTTTCAATCCCTTGATAGCACTCACTTTCTTGTCTCGATGGTTTGTGTGTAACAAATATTTTACAAACTGACAGGGTTTCATCGAAATTGCCCATTTTCCTCCACCCATTCCATTATCTCGGCTTGTGGGCCAAATTTAATTAAGGACAAAAAACACGTAATACAAAACCAATAGGTACAAGGAGAAAGTTCATGGTGGATACATACAACCCGCTTGGCACGGATGGATTCGAGTTTGTTGAATACACGGCCGTTGACCACAAGGGAATTGAGCAACTTAAAGCACTGTTTGTGTCACTTGGTTTTGCTGAGGTCGCCAAGCATCGCTCAAAAGAGGCTTGGCTGTATCGACAAGGTGACATCAACTTTATCGTCAATGAGCAGCCACACAGCCAAGCGGAAGCGTTCGCTAAAGTTCACGGCCCATCGGTGTGTGGCATGGCTTTTCGTGTTAACGATGCAACTGCGGCAATGACACAAGCTTTCAGCGGCGGTGGCGAAGAGTATAAAACAGAAATTGGACCGATGGAGCTGAGCATTCCTGCCATTTACGGCATCGGTGAAAGCCTGCTCTATTTTGTGGATCGTTATGGCAAGCAGAGCATCTACGACGTCGATTTCCGATTCTATGACGATGCAGAGCAGCGCATGGCAGAAGCGAATGTTGGCTTGTATGAAATCGACCACCTCACGCACAACGTGAAACAAGGCAATATGGACCTGTGGTCTGGTTTTTATGAGCGTATCGGTAACTTCCGTGAAATTCGCTATTTCGACATTGAAGGTAAGCTGACAGGCCTTGTGAGCAGAGCCATGACCTCGCCATGTGGCAAAATCCGCATCCCTATCAATGAGTCTTCAGACGACAAATCACAAATCGAAGAGTTCATCCGCGAATACAACGGCGAAGGCATCCAACACATCGCGCTCGCAACGGATGACATCTACAAAACCGTGAAAACCCTGCGTGATCGCGGCATGGACTTTATGCCAACCCCAGATACCTATTACGAGAAAGTCGACGAGCGTGTGAAGGGCCACGGTGAAGACACCGATCTGCTGCGCGATTTACGGGTTCTGATTGATGGCGCGCCGACCAAAGACGGCATCTTGCTGCAAATTTTCACACAGACGGTAATTGGGCCTGTGTTCTTTGAAATCATTCAGCGTAAAGGCAACGAAGGCTTTGGTGAAGGTAACTTCAAGGCGCTGTTTGAATCGATTGAAGAGGACCAGATTCGTCGAGGAGTATTAGACGATGCATAAATGGATCTCGTTTCCTCATCGGGAGGGGGTGTGCTCTAAACAAGCGCACGCCGACTTCCCCGAAGAGGCAATTTATGAGCGAGAAGCGGGCCGAAGTGGATTCTTTGGCCCTGCCGCTCACTTTCATCACCAGCATGCCCCAACAGGTTGGTCGGAGTGGGAGGGTGATTTACGTCCTCGCGCTTTTGATTTTACGCTGGTGGAGAAAGCTAGCCAGATAACCCCTTGGGCGGTGCCTCATCTTTTGCACAATGCGGACTGCAAAATCCGTGTGTGGCGCATGGATGAGAAGATGGATTTCTTGGTGCGTAATTCTGACGGTGATGAGCTGCTGTTCATTCACCAAGGTAGGGCAGATCTCTATTGCGACTATGGTCATTTAGAGGTGAGTGAAGGGGATTACGTGATGATCCCGCGCTCAACCAATTGGCGCTTGGAGCCAAGTGAGCCGATGTTCATCTTGATGATTGAGAACACCGACGCGGCTTATTCCTTGCCTGAGAAGGGCATGGTCGGCAATCACGCGGTGTTTGATCCAGCGGTTCTTGAAATCCCGTCGATCAACGATCAATTCCGCGCTCAGTACTCCGAAGATCAAACCCAAGTTCAGGTGAAACGCCACGACAAAGTCAGTGTGATCACTTATCCGTTCAATCCTTTAGACGCGATTGGTTGGCATGGGGATTTGGCTGTGGTGAAAGTGAATTGGCGCGATATCAGACCGCTGATGTCACATCGTTACCACTTGCCACCGTCTGCGCATACGACCTTTGTTGGCGCAGGCTTTGTAGTGTGTACCTTTGTGCCACGCCCGATTGAGAGCGATCCAGGTGCGTTGAAAGTGCCGTTCTATCACAACAATGACGACTACGATGAAGTGCTGTTCTATCACGCTGGTGACTTCTTCAGCCGCGATAACATTGAAGCGGGCATGGTGACCTTCCACCCTGCAGGCTTCACGCATGGGCCTCACCCAAAAGCCTTTAAGGCAGGGCAAGCGTATAAGAAAAAGTTCACTGATGAAGTCGCGGTGATGATCGATACTCGCCACGCGCTGCAGTTCTCTGACGAGCTCGATAGCGTTGAGAACAAAGAATATGTCTACAGTTGGCAAGAGAAGTAAGGGGCAACAAGGATGAAATTAGCAACCAAGAAAAATGGTACTCGTGATGGTCTGTTGATGGTCGTGAGTAAAGATCTCAAACAGTGCGTGCCTGCCACCGAAATCTTCCACGCGATGCATCTGGCACCTACCATGCAGGTAGCTTTGGATAACTGGCACAGCGTGGCTTCTCAGTTAGAAGAGTTATACACCTCGTTAAACAACGGGCATGTGACTGGCAGTGAAGTGTTTGCATCTCAGTATTGTGAATCACCTCTGCCACGCGCATATCAATGGGCTGATGGCAGTGCTTATGTAAACCATGTTGAACTGGTGCGTAAGGCGCGTGGTGCTGAAATGCCAGAAAGCTTCTGGGTTGATCCATTAATGTATCAAGGAGGCTCAGATGCGTTTATCGGCCCTCGTGACAATATCGAATTTGCCAGTGACGAGTGGGGCATCGATTTCGAAGGAGAGGTTGCGATTGTCACCGGTGACGTACCTATGGGTGTAAGTGCTAAGCAAGCGCACGATTCGATTCGTCTACTGATGTTGGTGAACGATGTGTCTTTGCGTGGCTTGATTCCGGCAGAGCTAGCGAAAGGCTTTGGCTTCTTCCAATCTAAACCGTCTTCGGCGTTCTCTCCGGTCGCAGTTACACCTGACGAGCTTGGTGAGCAGTGGAAAGGCAGCAAGGTACATCTACCGTTGATATCGACCTACAACGACCAGCCTTTTGGTTGTCCGAATGCCGGTGTCGATATGACTTTCAACTTTGCTGAACTAGTAGTCCATGCTGCGAAGACTCGTCCACTGTCGGCGGGTGCGATCATTGGTTCTGGCACGGTTTCCAACAAGCAAGGCACTGACCACGGCACCTCAATTTCCGAGGGCGGCGTGGGCTATTCATGCATTGCCGAGGTGCGCATGATTGAGACGATTCGTGATGGTAAACCGTCGACTCAATTCATGTCGTTTGGTGACTCGATCAAGCTTGAGATGCTTGATGCGGCGGGTGATTCCATTTTTGGCGCGATAGACCAAAAAGTGAGCCAGTATCGAGCGCTATAATCCACGTAATAGGGTTTCAGTATGAGCGAGAGCATCGTGAACAAGAACATTATACTTTACGGTTACTGGCGCTCTTCGGCTGCCTATCGGGTGCGTATTGGATTAAACCTAAAGCAACTCAACTATGAGTCTAAATCGGTCCATTTGGTGCGTAATGGCGGCGAGCAGCATGATCCACATTATCGCGAACTCAATGCCAGTGAATTAGTGCCGGTGCTGGTGGATGGTGAAGTTCAACTCAATCAGTCGCTGACGATCTTGCAATACTTGGACGAAAACTATTTGTGTGAGAGCAGCCCAGACTCCTTGTTGATTCCAGAGCAAACACCATTGCGCTATCAAGCGTTGGCAATGGCTCAGGATATTGCGATAGAAATTCACCCTCTGAATAACCTGCGTGTGTTGCAGTATTTGGAGCGAGAGTTGTCGTGTGAGCAAGAGGCGAAAATAGACTGGCTTCACTATTGGATGAGCCAAGGTTTTTCGGCATTAGAAGAGAAGCTTTCTAAGCATCGTCAAACATACGCTGATTCAGTTTATAGCCTCACCGATTCACCATGCATTGTCGATATTTGCTTGGTGCCACAGGTGTATAATGCGCTGCGCTTTGGCGTTGATATGTCGCCTTATCCGCTGATTAACTCAATTGTCGAAGCGTGCAATCAGTTACCTGCTTTTATTGAGGCGATGCCAGAGAATCAGGTAGATGCGAACGTATAGCTCAGATTAAGCCCCAACGGTTATTGATAGTAGAAAGCCCTCCACGATGTTCATTCGTGAAGGGCTTTTTTGTTTCAAGTTTAAAGCGAAACAACACTCTTTATCTCTTCCAAAACCTCGGCGTTAGCGATAGCCCCGAGGTTTTCTACATTTTTGCCATTGATCACCTGTTTCACAGCCAACTCCACCAGTTTGCCAGAGCGTGTTTTTGGCACGTCGCTGATCGCAAATATCTGGCTTGGCACGTGTCTTGGCGAACAAGAGGATTTGAGTTTGCTTTTGATGGCTGTCAGTAACTTTTCATCTAAACTCACACCTTGCTGCAGCTGAACAAACAGCCATACCTGTTCATTGCGGTCGATGTTTTTACCGACTGCTATCGAATCGATGATGCCGTCAATGGTGTTCACTTGCTGATAGATTTCGGCCGTACCAATTCGCACGCCACCGGGGTTGAGTGTGGTGTCGCCTCGCCCATAGAACAGATAGCCCCCATGAACGCTCTGTGCGACTTCATCACCGTGATGCCACACATTGTCGAATCTATCCCAATAGGTGCTGTGATAGCGCTCTCCGGTGTCATTCCAAAAGCCAGCGGGGAAGTTGGGTAGGGAGTTGGTGCATACTAATTCGCCACGTTCGTGATCGACCTTTTGACCAGACGAATTGAACACCTTGATGTCGACGCCGAGCCCGGCCTGTTGGCACTCACCGCGATACACAGGCGAGATTGGGTTACCCAAAACAAAGCAGCCACAAATATCCGTGCCGCCAGAAATCGACGCTAAATGCAGGTCTTGCTTGATGTGCTTGTAAACGTAATCGAACTGCTCTGGGTAAAGCACAGAACCCGTCGAGCACAGTGTTCTTAATTGAGGCAGAGAGTGGCTGTCGATTGGTGAGAGTTCGGCTTTCTCAATCGCTTCTATGTACTTGGCTGAGGTGCCAAATGTCGATACGTCAGCACGCTGCGCTAAATCCCATAGAACGTTAGGTTGCGGGTAAACCGGGCTACCATCAAAGATAACCAAACAAGCACCGCTGGCGAGCGCAGATACGTGCCAGTTCCACATCATCCAACCACAAGTGGTGTAGTAGAACACGCGATCTCTTGGTTTAATATCGCAATGAAGCTGATGCTCTTTTAGGTGGTTGATGGTAGTGCCACCGACAGAATGCACTATACATTTGGGTTTGCCTGTGGTGCCGGAAGAGTAGAGTACAAACAACGGTTCATTGAAGCCGACACGAGTAAATCGAAGAGGTTTTGTCTGATAGTGATTAATGATGCTGTGCCAGCTTAGAATCGACACATCATGTTCAACTTTTTTCTTCTCTAAATCGCTCTTCTCTAGGTCATTACTCGGTTTCAAATAACCGATCTCACACACCTGTTTTAATTCGTTTAAGTGTTCGATGATTTCACGGTTCTTTCCCGCCATATCGAACGTTTTGCCATTGAAGGTGTAACCGTCACAGGTGAACAGCACCTTAGGTTTCACCTGTCCGAATCGCTCAATCACACTCTCTACTCCAAAATCAGGCGAGGTCGATGTCCAAATCGCGCCTAAGCTGGTGGCGGCTAGCATGGCTATCACGGTTTGTGGCAGATAGGGAGTATACGCAGCAACTATATCACCTTGTTTCACTCCGCTATCGACAAGCCATTGCTGAACACTAGAGACAGCTTCACACAGGGTTTCCCATGTATAACTCTGTTGTTCGCCACGTTCATTCTCAAACCAAATCGCAAGCTCATCAGGCATGGTGTGTGCCAAACGCAGCAAGTTCTCGGCGTAGTTTACTTGTGCATTGGGAAACCAAACCGCATCACGGTTCGATTTAGGCTGCTGCCAGCGGCTCCCACCTTGAGCTTTGATGGTCTCGCTTTCTGCCTTGTTAATAGAGTCTTGTGAGCCGACTACTCCACAAAACTGCCATACGTTTTGCCAAAATGATTCCGGATGTTCCACAGACCATTGATGGAGCTCGGTGTAGCTTTTTACGTCCCTATCTAGGTTTAACCAAGACTGTTCAAGGCTATCGATGAATCGGGTTAAGTTGGCATTGGCGATACGCTGCTCGCTTGGCTGCCAAATGGGCTTATTGCTTTCGTGCATTCCTTTACCTTTAACAAAAAGTTAACGTTTTCAGTCTGGTATTTAGGTTTTACAAAGTCAAAAGTTCAGCAAAATAAGCGCTTGGTGGAATTGTGTAAATAAAATGTTACACGATCGCTTGTTTCGAAAAATCGCTCAAATTGGCGCTTATAAGGAGTGGAGATAGGCTTAAAGTGAGACATTCGAAAGGAGGTGTGTAATGACTCAATATCATTCTAAGCCCGTGAGCCAAGAGGGATGGGTTGAGTGGAGCCTCGAAGAAGATGCCATTTGGCACGACTTGGTGAAAAGGCAACTGGACGTCATTAGTGACCGCGCTTGCGATGCCTATTTGCACGGTCTGACCTTGCTGGATCTGCCATTGGACAGAGTTCCTCAGTTGCCAGAGATAAATAAAGTGCTAATGGAAACAACCGGTTGGCAAGTTCAGCCTGTGCCTGCATTGATCGATTTCGACCGATTCTTTGATTTGCTCGCCAACAAGAAATTCCCAGTTGCGACATTTCTGAGAACGCGAGACGAGTTCGATTACTTACAAGAACCTGATTTCTTTCATGAAATTTTCGGCCACTGTGCCATGCTCACTAATGCTGATTTCGCAGCATTCACTGAGCATTATGGAAAACTAGGCCAAGCCGCCACATCTAAACAGCGCGCTTATCTTGCCCGTTTGTATTGGTTTACGGTTGAGTTCGGTTTAGTAAAAGAAGGCCAACAACTGAAAATCTATGGCGGTGGCATTCTTTCGTCTCCAGCGGAAACTATGTATGCGTTGGGAGGGGATTTGGCCGTTCGCGAGCGGTTCGATCTGCAAACGGTTTTAAGAACGCCTTATCGTATCGACATCATGCAGCCGAAATATTACGTGATCGACGAGCTATCTGAGCTCTTTAAAATCAGTCAGGAAAACCTATTACAGCAAGCTGATCTCGCCATCGATGCGGGGTTACTACCACCACTTTTTGAACCCAAGGAACCAACACATGTTGAATGAACAAAAATGCGAAGCCTGCAGTATCGACGCGATTGCCCTAAGTAAAGATGAACAACAATCTTTACTGTTGGAGTTGTCCGACTGGCAGATCATCGAAAGAGACGGCATCCCGCAGCTTGAGAAGGTGTTCAAGTTTAAGAACTACAAGCAAGCATGGGCATTCAGCAACATAGTGTCAGAACTGGCAGAAGAAGAGTTCCACCATCCTTCGATCTTATTGGAGTGGGGCAAAGTCACCGTCACTTGGTGGAGCCACTCAATCAAAGGCTTGCATAAGAATGATTTCATCTGCGCCTCACGCTGCGATGTGTTCACGGTGAGTGAATAGTTTTGTAGGTTAGAAGTTACTCTTGCAACCTCTGTGATGCGATTAACTCATTATTCGGCTCATTAGGTGAGTTGAATAATTGCCTTAAACAGCTCATAGTATGAGTTGAATAAGTGATACTTTCGCATCATGGGGTGTAATATGTGGATTTGGCAGCAAGATAATTGGCCAAACTTTGTTTGGGATAATCAGAAAATAGGCGTGAGGTTAAGAGAAGTACGGCTTAATCAGGGCATTCTATTGGGCAAGATTACCTCACAGTCGGCAGATCAATCCCAAACCATGCTCGACACCTTATTAGCGAACATAGTCCATTCCAGTGCGATTGAGGGAGAAAAGCTTAATGCTTTCTCGGTCCGGTCTTCTTTAGCCAATAAACTCGGTGTCAGTGAAGATCGACCTTTTCCAACGACAGAACAAACCGATGGCCTAGCTGAAATTATGTTGGATGCGGTGCAGAACCTAACAGAGCCACTAGCGCTTGATAGGATCTTACATTGGCACGATAGACTGTTTCCTCAAGGCTACACCATGTTTAACCCTGTAGTTGGAGGTCAGCTACGAGGTGACGCTCCGATGCAAGTGGTATCAGGAAGAATTGACCGCCCAACCGTGCACTTTGAAGCGCCTAGCCGAGACATTCTTGATGCTGAGCTAGATACATTTATCAAATGGTTTAATGATTCACTTACCGACGCCACACTCGATCCTCTATTGCGAGCCGCAATCACTCACCTTTGGTTTATCACCTTACACCCGTTAGATGATGGTAATGGTCGTATTACTCGATTGTTGACCGACTTGGCGTTAGCACAGGCCGAGCAGCAGTCGGTACGCTTCTATGCGATGTCGGTGGGAATTCTCGCTAACCGCAAGCATTACTACGAGATATTGGAGCGAACCCAGAAAGGGGGACTCGATATTAGCGAATGGTTGATGTGGTTCTTAGATACGTTAGACGAGACGTTTACAGGGGTTTTCGCTGAGGTCGACCAAACTGTATATAAGACCAACTATTGGCGCAGCATCGACCAAACCAAGCTTACTGTAGAGCAAGTTAAAGTGCTGAATAGGATGCTCGATGGAGATTTTTCAGAAGGTATCAATGCTAGTCAATATAAAAAAGTAGCGAATGTGAGTAGTGCTACAGCAACACGTCATTTGAGCGCTTTGATTGAGCATGGCTGCTTAGTTAAATCTGGTTCTGGTGGTAGAAGCACGCGCTATCTGTTGCCTGAGTAGGGTTCACTTCAATTTATATACTTAAAGGTGCTGAGAATGTTGGCAGTTCTTTAGCCACAGAAGGTTGTTAAACGAGCCAACTTATAGGTTAAATCTCGCTCCTTCTTTCTACTACTATTAAAATGTGCAAATACAATGACAAATGAAGAAATACAATTATATAACGATATAGTTAAGTCTGGGTTTCCTGTATTAGGGACATTATGTGGTGGTTTAGTTGGTGCAGCATCAACTTATCTTTTAACAAAGTTGAATAACGACAATGACGAAAAGAAAGACGCTCAAAAGCTGCGGAATGATCTGTTAATGAAAACTGCAAATGATGTAGCAGAATTTGAGCATTTAATGGCGATTTATACGACTACATTAGCGAATTATCTAAGAGATCAAGTCGATGACGGCTCTTTGAAAACAGCTTACCTAAATTCATTCAATAGTAATCTAACTTTGCGTAAGGCTAGAATGAATCTCCATATTCTCGGAATGGAAGCATCGTTAGAGTTATTAGAAGGGTATGTTGAGGCTACAAGAGAAGTGCTAGCTTATGGAAAGCGGTTAGATATAAAAAGAGCTATTGAACTAAATCAGAAGATATCTAAGGGTCCAATTTTATTCTATCAATCATTATCGATCGATCCTTAACGCCTTTTTGTTGTTTAGTAAGCTAACTTTCAAAACTCTGCTTTTCACTTTTTAGTTGCTCTTCACCAAACGCACTTTCCCAAACTAGCTTGACCTGCATCAGTGACTTGCTTGGTTTCGGGTCTCATAAACCCTTTCTGTTACTCATAGTATTGGTTTTATGAGGCTGCTCTATGATATATTTCTCGGCCAAGTGTATTACAGACGAAGGCTAGCAATGTCTATCAACCTTTCACTCCTTCCACCCAGCGAGAAAAATAAAATCGAACTGGATAAGCAAGCATCGTTTCTTGTATGGAAACTGAAGCAAGCGAAATGTGGCCCTGAAGCCATTGTTGAAGAAGCAATGAAGCTAGGTGACCCAGAAGAAAAGGCTTGGTTTGAACAGTCTGTAGAAAAATACAAACGGGTAATGGGTGTCGCATAAACGCAGACAAACCTTGCCCAGCAATGCTGTAGAATTGAAATGACACAGTAATTTGCTAGAATTTGCACCGTTAATTGAATCAGAGAGAAGATCCCGATGGGAAGAAGTTTTGAAGTGCGCAAGGCCTCAATGGCGAAAACTGCAGGCGCAAAAATTAAAGTTTATTCTAAATACGGTAAAGAGATTTACGTACTGGCTAAGAACGGCAGCTCTGACCCAGACATGAACCTACCTCTTAAGCACCTGATTGCTAAAGCGAAGAAAGACCAAGTACCAGCACACGTTATCGAAAAAGCGATCGATAAAGCGAACGGCGGCGGCGGTGAAGACTTCCAACCAGCTCGCTACGAAGGTTTTGGCCCAGGTGGCACAAGCGTAATCGTTGACTGTCTAACTGACAACGGCAACCGTACTTTCCAAGACGTTCGCCAATGTTTCGTTAAGACTGGCGCGAAAATCGGTGTTGAAGGTACTGTTTCTCACATGTTCGCTCACCAAGCTGTATTCCAGTTCAAAGGCGAAGATGACGAGATCATCCTAGAAACGCTTATGATGGAAGACGTAGACGTGACTGACGTTGAGCTAGAAGACGGTGTAATCACTGTATTCGCTCCAACGACTGAGTTCTTCAAAACGAAGACTGCACTAAACACTGCGTTCCCAGAGCTAACGCTAGACGTTGAGGAAATCACTTTCGTTCCTCAAACAACTACGCCAGTAGCTGAAGAAGATTCTGAGAAATTCCAGAAGTTCTTAGACATGCTTGACGACTGTGATGACGTTCAGCAGGTTTACCACAACGCTGAGCTGTAATATCAATCTATAATTGATAGCTTTGCTCTTGTGAGTAAATGTAGAATACAAAAAACCGAGCCTAGTGCTCGGTTTTTTTATGAACGTTATACCTGATTTTCCTTGATCATCGTTCCATAATGTACGGCTGACAAAGCGTTCTCTGGTCGCGATTTATCGCTGAACTTCATTATATTGTTCGTCTTATCCCGACATGAATCTGATTTAAGTACTCCCTGAGTATCATCGGGGTGATCGCCAAGCGTATTTAGTGTACAAAGAAAGAAAATATCAGCCAAAGGCTTTGACCCTGCTTATTGATGCATTGATTGAGAGTGTTCGATCTTTTCATAGTGATGGTTTGGTCAAATAAAAGGAGAAAGAAATGAAAGTAAGTTTTATCGGGCTAGGCGTTATGGGTTTCCCAATGGCAGGCCATCTAGTCAAAGCTGGTTTTGAAGTAACGGTATTTAACCGCACTCACAGTAAAGCGCTAGACTGGGCTGATAAACACCAAGGTAAAGCGGCAGAATCTGTGGCTGAATGTGTAGCGGAAGCTGACGTGGTATTGGTTTGTGTGGGCAACGATGACGACGTACGCAGCATGACAACCAGCGAAACAGGCGCATTGGCAGCGATGAAGCCAAACGCGATTCTTGTCGATCACACTACAACGTCTGCAGTTCTGTCTGAAGAGCTTGAAGTGGCAGCGAAGCAAGCCGGTATTCGCTTTATGGATGCACCTGTATCTGGTGGCCAAGCGGGCGCAGAAAATGGCGTGCTAACCATCATGTGTGGTGGCGAACAAGCGCTTTTCAACGACCTTCAACCTGTGTTCGAAGCTTACGGTAAGTCGTCAGTTCTTATGGGTAAAGTCGGCCAAGGCCAACGCGCGAAAATGGTTAACCAGATCTGCATTGCAGGAGTGTTGAATGGCTTATCTGAAGGCTTAGTGCTTGCTGAAAAATCAGGTTTGGATATCCCAACTCTGGTTGATTGCCTTAAAAACGGCGCTGCTGGCTCATGGCAGATGGAAAACCGTGCTACCACAATGGCACAAGACAAGTTCGATTTTGGCTTTGCAATTGATTGGATGATCAAAGACTTAGGTTTCTGTCTAGATGAAGCTGAGCGCCAAGGCATCCAGCTTCCACTGACTGAAAAGACCAACAACGCCTACAAGGCACTGTCTGCCGAAGGACAAGGCCGCATGGATACATCAGTATTGATGAAAGCCGTGGTTGAAGAGACAAAGAAGTAGAAAGATCGAAGTAATAGGAACTTCGTTTAGATAACTAAAAATAGCCGCGGATTAGCGGCTATTTTTTGGGTTTGAGCTCTGCCGAATGCGTTAATCCAAAATAAATCCCCTCCTAGCCTCCCCTTGATTCATATGTAGATCCCTTGCTGATCGTGGAGAGGGGAGGAATAGAACATCGATCGTTAAAAGTGTCGATATATGTTCAGTGCTAAAGAAAGTTCTCCCCCTCTGCTAAAGATCTAGAGATATTGATGAACCCAGATTGAGGGGGAGTTAGAGGGGGAGGTAACTATGGCTAATTATGCGAATAGTGTTCGTCTAGTTCCTATAAGGTTGAGACCCCACTCACACCGCCTCTCAACCATTCACTCCTTATAATTACCATTCGTCGCATTGGTAAAACTGCACGACAAATTCTAGTTAACCTTTCAACGTCAACATTTGAAAGGGATTAGAAATCATGACTACTTCACACTCATTTAATTCAGGCTCTACAACTTCTGTGCTTAAGCGTTCATTGCTGATTGCTCTTGTTTCGTTTGCACCGTCGTTAGCTTTAGCGAACCCGAGTTCAGACGTGCTCGATATCTACAACCAAGCGGCGCAAGGCAATGAAGACTTGGTTGAGGTGGCTTATGAACGCCTTAATGACACGCTGCAACAAGACGGCGCTACGCCACTGACTTTAGTTTATTTAGGAAGCACAGAAACCCTGATGGGGCGTGATGCGTTCTTACCTTGGAACAAGATGAAGTATGTGGAGAGAGGCTTATCAACCATTGATAAATCACTGGTGCTGCTGAAAGACGAAGACCAACCAATTCATGAACAACCCCGTGTTCAAGGGCTGCCAGATTCTTACCTAACTCGCGCAATGGCCGCCGTTACTTACACCTCTCTGCCAGACATGTTTAATCATTTCGATCGTGGTTATGACCTGTTCCTCTCGCTATTGGCTGAAGATGCTTTCCAGCAACAGCATTTCGCTGTGACATCGTGGATTTACCGTTACGCCATTACCGCATCGCTTCGTGCTGAAGACTTCAAACAAGCACAAGTGTGGCTTGAAAAAATGGAAACTGCTGATGCTGGCAATATCGAAACTATGACTGCGAAGGCGCTCATTGCAAATGCTAAATAACGGTTTACTAAATCTCATTAACGAGCTGGTCTTCAGAGGACAATGAAATGATCGAATTTAACAGTATCGGCAAAGCGTATGTGACTGGTGGTCAAAGCGTAGATGCACTCAAGGGCGTTGATGGTCAGATCCAACGCGGTGAAATGGTGGCGCTATGTGGGCCGTCGGGTTCAGGAAAAAGCACACTTTTGAATATTCTTGGTTTATTGGATATGGATTATCGAGGGCAGATTAATATTGATGGCCAACCGTATCCGACAGAGCAAATCGCCGCTGCACGTTTTCGTCGTCAGTCGCTGGGTTTTGTGTTTCAGCGATTCAATCTGGTTCCTGTAATGACTGCGCTTGAGAATGTCGCTTACCCATTGATGTTGAACCAATGCTCAAAGCAAGAACAGCAGAGCAGAGCGCAAGACATGTTAGAGCGTGTTGGGCTAGGGGATTACGTTAATCATCGTCCAGACAACTTGTCTGGAGGTCAGCAACAACGTGTCGCGATTGCCAGAGCACTGATCCACAACCCAAGCTTAGTGATTGCCGATGAGCCGACCGCGAGCTTAGATAGCCACACTGCGAACCTTGTGATCGACATTATGAAAGAGCTTGGTCACGAAATGAGTACGACTTTTATCGTCGCAACGCACGACCCAAGAATGGCGCAGCGTTGTGACCGAGTGATTGAACTTATCGACGGACAATTGGCTCCACAAGCCACAGCAACGGAGACGATCTCATGGGCAAGTTAACACAAAGAATGAGCACGTTTTTACTTCCAACTTCGGTGCGTTTGGCGTGGCTTAATCTATTAAGAAATGGTCGACGTAGTTTGTTGTCGGTGTTGATCATCGCCATTGCGGTATTTGCACTGACCAGTGCTGGTGGTTATGGGCTTTACACCTATGAGTCACTGAGAGAATCGACTGCGCGTGATACTGGCCACCTTACTTTGAGTACGCCAGGTTATTTTGAACAAGATGAAGACATGCCGCTGAGCAATGGTCTGGATAACGTACAAACGCTAACCAAGAGCATTATCGGTGATAGTGACGTGCGTGGTGTGCAGCCGCGAGTCTATTTCAGTGGTTTGGTGTCTAACGGCAGTAAGTCGACCATCTTTATGGGAACGGGTGTCAATGAGCGTGAGTTCGACATGAAAGGCCCTTTCCTTGATGTGCGCAGCGGGCAAACCCTGTCGGATGTGAAATCTCCCAGATACGACAGCCAAGAACCACAAGTGATGCTGGGAACTGACTTGGCTCGTAACCTCAAAGTTGTAGTTGGCGACTGGGTAACACTGCTCGCGACCACCAGTGACGGTGCTTTGAACGCTTTTGATTTTAAGGTGCAGGGCATCTACTCGACAGGCGTGCCAGAGCTGGATAAGCGTCAGCTTTACGTTCATATCACCACCGCTCAAGAGCTTTTGGCTTCAGACAAAGTCAGTACCTTATCGGTGTTCCTATTTGAAACAAGCAAGACCTCGACCGTTCAACAACGTATCCAAACTGCTTTAGATCGAAATAGCGCTAGCCAAAGCGAACAAGGATCAGAGATCGAGATCACTCCATGGCAAGATCGCGCGTTTTTCTATACCAAGGTTAAAGATCTTTACGACCGGATCTTCGGCATCATGGGTGCAGTGATGGCGTTGGTAGTGTTTGTGTCGTTGTTTAACACCATGACCATGTCGGTGACCGAACGCACTCGTGAAATTGGCACCTTGTCAGCACTCGGCAGTTACCCTTCTGAAATCGTGGCGGGTTTCTTAAAAGAGGCGGGACTACTGGCGGTGATTGGTAGCATGATTGGCGCGCTAGTGAGTGGCTTAGTGTCGGTGTTATTGCTGGTGGTTGATATACAAATGCCACCACCTCCGGGTCGAACCGAAGGTTATCCACTCAACATTTACTTCTCATTGGAACTGGTTGGTTACGCCACTTTAGGTGTGCTGACGATATGTTTGCTGGCTGCTTATTTCTCTGCTCGCAAAGGCGTGAATAAGCCAATCACGGAGGCACTCGTTTATGTGTAAATTAACTCGTTCATTCAATATCTTGGCTTTCGCGTTGGGCTCTGTTTTGGCTCTGGTTCTAGCATCGACACCAAGCTGGGCTGTCGATTCACAACAAGTCACTGAGATGATTGCCAAAGCGGATAGCTATCGCTTGAACAGCGAACAGGCGTCTAAGGTAGTGTCTTTGGTGGCGCTATATCAAGACGAGCAATTGGATAAAACGCGAGAATACAATGTCTACACAAGGCCAAATCGAGAGTCATTAATCGTCTTTAAATCAGCTGTTGAGGCAGGTCAAAAGATGCTGATGATTGAAGATAATTATTGGTTACTGATGCCGAAATCGCGCCGCCCAATTCGTATCACACCAATGCAAAAGCTATTAGGTGAAGCGTCGGTTGGCGATATCTCGACGCTGACTTGGAGCGAAGATTACCAAGGCGAGTGGGTTGCCGATCAGCAGGTTGAGATGCCCAATGGTGAACAGCTCGATACCCATCACCTAAAGCTCGCGGCGAAAACTAAGGGTGCCAGCTATCAATCGATTGACCTGTGGTTAACGGCAGACCGAGCGTTTCCAGTTAAAGCGGATCTGTATCTGCGTTCAGGAAAGCTGGCAAAACAAGCTTGGTTTACTGAGGGCGTGCGTGATGGTTTACCCACAGTGGTGTCGATGACCTTGCTCGATAAGATTCAACCAAGCAAGAAAACCGTGATTGAGTACCGCGAAGTGATTGAACAAAGCTTGGAAGACAAATATTACAACCCTGCTTATTTATCGCGTAACAGTGTTTCTGGTCTGTAGGTGGACGTCATGAAAGCGCCCAATCGCCGATTCCACATAAAGTCTTCAATCACTACTTTGCTTGCTTTGTCTTGTGTGAGTAACACGATTCAAGCAGACGATCTGAGCTTGGCCTGGGATTGGCAACTGAGCGCTGAGTCGGTTGAATCGCGAGAATCGCCATTCAGTCCTTTAGCATCAGATAATCGTCAGTCACTCAATGGTTTGCTGGATCTAGAGGTTGGCTATGGCAATTGGCTTGGCCTGTTTGCCGTGAAAGCCAACGATATTCTAAGCAACAACCCTCAACAACAAGACGCGAGCTTTGAGTCTGAATTCATTGTGCGTGAGTTGTTTTGGCAAGGTGGTGTTGAGATGTCGAATTCAGTAATCGGTGACCACTATCTTGATGTGACGCTTGGTAAGGTTCGTTTGGATTGGGGGGTGGGTTATGGCTATCGGCCTTTAGACATCATCAAACCTTATCGCCAAAATCCTGTGGGTATTGTGGCTGAAGAAGGGGCGGGAGTCGCTTCGGCGTCACTGTTCGATATGACGGGCGAGTGGACATTGCTTTACAGTGATTCGTCATGGACTTCCCAAGATGTAAATGAATTCGAAAAGCAGAATCAGCAACAAGGGCTTGGGATACGTCGTTATAACTTAGTGGGCGATCACGAATATCAATGGGTCGCTTATTACGATGATGTACGCCACGGCTTGCTCGGGGCTAGTTTGGTTTCGGTATTAAACCTCGCGTGGGAGTTTCATGGCTCGGTGGTTTATCAGCGACAAAGCCTTGGCTACAGTCAGCCGGATTCAATGCTTAAACCGGTTTATCTTGAAGAGCAGGGCGAGGCTTATCAAGCGTTAGCAGGATTAACATGGGCCAATGACACTGGCCACAATGTGGTGTTGGAATACTGGTTTGATAGCCGAGCGTGGAGTCATTCTGAGTGGCAAAGCGCAATAGAAAGTGCCGAGTCTTTGTCAGTTAATCCGATGACAGCATCACTGGCTAGTTCTTACGCTCAAGGGTACCAACACGCCAATTTGGTTCAGCACAACATCATGTTTCACTGGTCTCTGGATTCGACACATGGCTGGCTTGAAGATATCACGCCAACGTTTGATGTAATGTTGTCTCCACAAGATGGCGGTTTTATTGCAACCCAGTGGCTCAACTATCAGGCTTTAGATAATGGCAATTCATCGTTGGATTTGGAACTTGCTGCACGCTTTCTAGGTGGTAAAAGTGATTCGGCTTACGCCAACTTACCCGATAGTCATATGATTCTTTTAAATATCAAAGGACGATTTTAATGAACACTTCTCCAAACAGTCAGGCTTCATGGATCAAAAGCTTTACGCTGACCACTCTGTTTTGTTTCGTCATTGCCATCACCACTCAAACGATTTGGGGCGGAGACCTTGTGGTCAATCTCGCGATAAGCTTTGGCTTTGGTTACAGCGCCGTGGGTTCCTCTTTCATCTTGGTCAAGTTGTTCAAGAGAACATCCAGAACGCTTGAAGTGGGTATCTCAATGGTGTTCGCGATGACCTTTGGTACCTTGAACGCGCACTATTGGTTGAACGGATATTTCGGAGCCAATATTTCTGACCTTAAATCCGTAGTCTTGCTCGGTGTGATCTTCTGTTCGGTTTGTTATTACTACTTCTATACACGAGAGCAACAACTACGCGCTGATAACGAATTGGAAGTGGCCAAGCGTCGTCAGTCCGATCAAGAGAAGGTGGTGGTGCTGAGTCAGCTTAAGCAACTGCAAAGTCAAATTGAACCGCACTTCTTGTTCAACACGCTGGCGACCATCAATGTATTGATTGAGAGTGACAGCGCGAAAGCCAAGTTGATGCTCGAAAAATTGACTGACTTGTTGCGTGTGACTCTTAAAAACAGCCGCACCGAGCAATCGACCATCGCACAAGAGGTCGACTTGTTAGACGCTTATCTTAATATCCAAAAGATACGTTTGGGTGAGCGCTTAGCGTTCTCGATTGAAACACACGAGATTAGCGATTTGCAGGTGATTCCGCCGTTCTTGATTCAACCTTTGGTCGAGAATGCACTCACGCACGGTATCGAACCCAAAGCGGTGGGTGGCCAAGTGAATATTCGTATTACTCAACAAGCCGAGCAGTTGAAAATTGAAGTGTCAGACAGTGGTGCTGGGTTGAAAATGCCCTCTGCGAATACGGGGCATGGTGTTGGGTTAAGCAATATCCGTCAAAGAATCGAAACCCTGTATGGCGATAAGGCGAGCTTAACGATTACTGAACATGCTGAAGGCGGGGTAGTCTCGACGATCTTGTTACCACTAACTGACGCAGCCGCTTAGAATTACAGACCAGAAAGCACAGAACAGTGACGGAAAATAGACGATTTACAGTGTGAATTTAAAGGACTAACCATGAACAACCCAGCAGTACAGCCGAGCGTAACGGCGATTATCGCAGACGATGAAGCACTGTTAAGGCATTACTTAGACAAGAGCTTGGCTGAGGTTTGGCCGGAGCTGGAGATCGTCAGCAAGGCACAAAACGGTTTGGAGGCGATGCAAAGTATTCAGCAGCTTAAGCCCGATGTGGCTTTTCTCGATATCCGTATGCCAGAGCTGGATGGTATCTCGCTCGCGAAACAATTGAACAAGCTTGATTCACCGCCATTGATTGTGTTCATTACGGCTTATGACGAATACGCAGTCAAAGCTTTTGAACATAATGCGATGGATTACCTACTTAAGCCAATCAATGAAGAGCGCTTACTGGCCACATGTCAGAAGGTGCAAGCGCGTTTGTCGAGCAGCCAAACGCAAACAGGTAATCCCCTTGAACAACCTGATATCACGGCGTTAATGGCTCAGCTTCAACAGCTATCACAATCGTCTTCCCAACAAACGCAGCCTCCTTATCTATCGCAGCCCCTTTATCAACAGCAGAAGAAACATCTAACGTGGCTCAAAGCCAGTGTCGGAGAAGACATTCACTTAATCGCAGTCGATGATGTGGCTTACTTCAAAGCGGAAGACAAGTACGTGTCTATATTCAAAAAAGGCCAAGGCAGTTCGCTAGAGGAGTATATTCTTCGCGTGTCGCTAAAAGAGTTGATTGCCCAGCTCAATCCTGATGAGTTTTGGCAGATCCACCGCTCGGTGGTGGTGAAAGTGTCAGCCATTGATAAGGTGAAAAAAGGGCTCTCAGGCCAGATGTCTGCTTATGTGTCGGGTGAGAAGTTACCGATCAGCCGTGCTTCGCAATCGCTCTTTAAGGGTATGTAGCGAACAAGCTGAAATTTATGTAGCTTATTGATTTTAAATAGATGTAGTTAGCGAGTCTAAAATCGATTTAATAGGCTCTTATCTAAATGCCTATTTAAATGAGCACAGCGATCTTACATAACGATTGGTGATTTATAAAATAAAGATCCAGATCACAAAGATACTCATCAGGTTCAATATTAAATAATAATCTTTAGCTCAATCTGTATATTGTCGACGAATGACATTAAGAGGTTGTTATGAAAACATATTATTTAGCGACGGCGGTATGCCTTACCCTGGTTGGCTGTAGTTCAACATCAAAAACTACCGAAACGCCAATCCAGCCGGATCCGGCATGGACTTCAGGCCAACTAGAAAATGGCCTTACTTATCATGTTTATCCAGATCATGAAGAATCCGTATCTGTTCGTTTAGTCGTGCACGCCGGTTCGATTCAAGAGACTTCTCAACAAGAAGGCTACGCGCACTTCTTGGAACACATGGCATTCAATGGCAGTAAAAACTTCTCTCAGAACGATGTGATTCGTCTATTCGAAGACGCAGGCGCTAGCTTTGGTGCTGATATTAATGCCTACACTTCTTATGAAGAGACGGTCTACCAGTTAGATTTGCCAGATAACATCCAATTGCAGTCTGCTTTGACGTGGATGCGTGACATTGGTGATGGCCTGGATCTATCAAGTTCAGAAGTCGAAAAAGAAAAAGGCGTGGTTCTTGGTGAGTTCCGTATGGCTCGCCTCGATGATAAGTCATTCGGAGATATATATTATGATTACTTCGTTGAAGGCGGCCCGTACGAATCGCAAGATGCATTAGGGACTAAATCGTCGATCGTGAATGCTACTCCTCAAGGCATCACCAACTTTTATCAGACTTGGTATCAACCTCAAATAGTTGAGCTGGTCGTTTCTGGTGATGTGGACATCAAAACTGTGATTCCACTTATTGAAGAAAAGTTTTCTAGCTGGGAGCGTGGCGATACGCCGAGACCAGAGAAACAGAAAACGACCTCATTCAATGAAGATGATTATGTTGAGTACGCAGGAAGAGAAGCGCCAAGCATCACTCTGACGTTTAACCGCGGTTCAAATATAGTTGAAAATCATGCTCAGCAGAATCAACGCAGGTTAGATGAAACCGCTCAGCAATTGATTCAACGACGATTAGAAGCGGTGTTCAATGATGCCGCGTTCCCGACTCAATGGATTGCATCTGATAGTTATCGAATGGGCGCTTTTTACTATTCGTCAATAAGTGTTGGGTTTCCGGCTGGAGACCGTGAAGTTATCCAACAAGATCTGCTTTCTACATTGGCATCATTGCGTGATTTTGGTGTTTCGGAAACGGATATTGCTGGCGAACTGTACTACTACCAAGACTTGCTGGATAACATCGAGCATAACTGGGATAAAATGGACAGTGTTGAACACGCGAATTACAAAGTGAGTGCGTTAGTCAATGATCGAATAGTCCAATCACAGAAAGATTATCAAGCAAGCTTGGAAGCTTTCATCGCTAACTTGAGCCTTGAAGTGATTAACGACAACATCAAGAATCTACTTTCTGATGATTACTTTATTGTTATTGGGATGGATGACTCCGAAGACAGAACCGCGATCATCAACTCTCTCGATAGTTTAAAAGCCACGTATAGCGAGGCGGGAGTTGCGCCGCTTGCGATTGGAACAGCCAGCGCTTTTGCTGTACCTAGCTCGCAAGGCGAGGTTGTACTTGCTGAACAAATGTCTATTGACCCATACATCCAAAAGTGGACGTTAAGCAATGGCATCGACATGTGGTACCTGCGTGATTATGAGGCAGGTGATGATGTTGGGGTGATGTACATGAGCCTCGGCGGAAAAGCCGCTTTGGATCCGAGCTTGTACCCAGCTGTTGAGGTTGCGTTACCTACCTTCGCTCGAAGTGGTGTCGGTGAGTTTACGGGCTCTGAGCTTTTAGCGTACTTTGATCGTGAAGATATTAGAGCTGATTCCTTTATTGGCAACACTCGCCATGGTGTTGAATTTAGTATTAACAAAGATGGGCTCAAAGATACGTTTGCTGCGCTTTATACCTTCATAACTGCGCCTAAAATTGTTCCCGAGCAGTTAGAGGCAGTGAAACAGGAGTTTGTACAAGGTCAAGAATCTTTCTTGAGCAGCCCTGTCGGTCAGTTTGAGCGCGCAAGAAACCAGAATATCTATCGTCAAGACAGTGGCCACCTCTTTGTTGATAAAGAACGTGTTGAAGCGGTTTCTGTGGAAGACGTCGCTAATCTTCATCAGCAATTGTTTGGTCAAATGAGGCATAACCAATTGGTGATCGTGGGTGACATCGACCCAAGTGAATTAAAGCCTTTGGTTGAGCAATACTTGGCTTCGATTCCATTAGAAAAAGCTGAGGTTCCTGAATTTAAGGTGGCTTACAAGCAGCCATCTGAATCACGCATTGATTTAGCGATCAACAATGTGAATAGTGCAGAGTACATCTTACGAGTCATCTCTGAACCTGAAGCCGAAACCGACCAAGGCGTAACGGCAAAAGATATCTTCACGGAAAACTTGCTAGAACGACTGCTGGCGGCTCGTTTAGATGCTTATATTCGTGAAGAGTTGAGCTTAGATTACTCGCCATATACGTATTCATCATCCGCAGATAGTGAGCTGAGTGGTGAGTGGGTTATCGGGGCGATGGTAGCGCCGGAGAACGTTGACCAAGTCGAAGTGGCGATCGATAAAGTGATTGCAGACCTTTTACAAGGCGTCTCTGAAAAGGAAATGCACGCAGTCGTGAAACAGTTTGAAGCGGACTTCACGCCTCTCGAGATGAGCTCTATTGACCAAGCATGGTACCTGTCTCGTTATTTACTTCATGGTTACGATATCGAAGCTTTGTCTCAAGTTGAGCGAGTGGCGAGGTCGATTACTGCGGAAGACATGAATCAACTTGTCCAACGCATCTTTGGTGAAGATAGCCGTAAGGTTAAGAACATCATGCGTCCTAAAGCCTAAAGCCTAAAGCTTGAAACCAACAGAAAGAGACAACTCAAAGCCAAGCGAGCACCGCTTGGCTTTCTTGTTTTCCCACCATTCATAACGTCTATGCCTCACCTGTTGTTAAGCCGTTTTAGATCTATGTAAATCTAAATTTTGAGATCGCTTAATCGGTTGCATCGTATCATTTTCTAAAAAAATGTTTTAAATCAAGACAGCGTTTCATTTGTATTGTAGATTGACGATCTACGAGAATGTTGTTTGGATATTAGATTGCTTAAACTGGGTACCCGATTAGTCTTAATGTTGTTTTTACTGAGCTTTGGCTTAGTGAATTCTAACGGCTATTCGTTTCCTTCTAAGCCATTTCAAATATACTCGGCTCAAGAGCAATCTTCACAGAATGATCTTTGTAAACAAGCTGATACGGATAATCCGTCGAGCTACTTAGAGTGCGATAAGGCTCAGTTTGGCACCGTGCCTTCTGGTGACAGTTCTAACTATCACGACACCGAATCAAGCCTTCAAGCAGCAAACTTCAGACGTATGCTCAGTAACGAGCAAGAAAGCGTGGCCGATCTTGAGCCTGCTTATCATCTACTGATTGACTTCTCTCCCCCCTCAATACTGGCTTCCCTGCTCTTCAACACGCCGTTGTTGGATTCCAAGCTGCACTGGACCAGCATTGTGAGTTCTCCGTCTTCCCGGCTTTCGGGGTGGAAAGAGGGCAACATCCAATACTCGCATTTCCGAGAACTTCTTAGCTAATCGTTTGACCCTAAATTGGTCGTATCGGTGGTCGCCTAGTGCCCATTGAACTCGCCAGTTAACCAAGACAAACATAGCGACATCAGCTTTAGCATCACTATCTTTCAATCAGCTTGTTCTGGTCGTGATTAGCCATCGCTCGTGTTCGCAAAATATTAGACATACCAATCGTAGTAAATAACTGGTCACCCTAGCTGGTTAAAATGCTCGATCACTGCTTTTTTCTGGTGCTATTTTTGAGCACGTATTTACGGTGATTGGTAGAAAGAAGAGATCTTGACTGTGAAAAAACGCATTCAAAGAAAACAAATTAACCACTACTCAAAGTGGAAATACGCGGTGCTTATCGCCACCATTATCATCATGGTTCTGAGTGCTTTACCTTCTTGGTATGGCGAGAATGCGTCGGTTCAAATTAACAACCGTTCTGAACAGACCATCGATGCTAGCCAAATTACCCAATACCTTGCGAGCGAAGGCATTCAAGCCAAATCGGCATTTCAAAAAGACCAACGTTTAGTCGTGATCTTGGAAGACGCAGAACAACAAGCGAAGGCTAAAGAGGTGCTGAATGAGCGCCTATTGGACAACGCGACGGTTGCGCTAGCGATGGAGCCAGCAGCTCCGAAATGGCTGACTGACATGGGCTTCGCACCGATTCAGCTAGGCCTTGATTTACGTGGTGGTGTGCAGTTCCTGTTAGAAGTAGACATGGAACCGGTTTACCACGCACAAGCGCAATCTGTAGTCGATGAAATCACCAGCCAAGTGCGTTATGCACGCGGTAAAGTGGTGAACAACCAAGTTGAGTTTAACTTCCGTACTGATGCCGATTTCGAGAAAGCACAGAAACTGATTCGCGAAGAGTTCCCACAATGGCAACGTGACCGTTCAGATAAATCGCTAACGTTAACTCAGTCTGAAGAAGAGCAAAGAACGCTACGTAATCTAACGGTTCAACAAAACCTGCAGATCATGCGCAGCCGTATTGAAGAGCTAGGCATCACTGAGGCATCGATTCAACGCCAAGGTGAAAGCCGTATCCGTATCGAATTACCGGGTGTACAAGACCCTGCAGCTGCGAAAGACGTGATTGGTGCTACGGCTTCATTAGCGTTCTACTCTGTGTACGACAACGCAACGCGCAATACTCAAACTCTGAAAGATTCAGATGGTAATCGCGTAGTGGTTGCTCGCAAAGCAGTGCTGAGCGGTGAACACATTATCGATGCACGCAGTGGCATTGGTGAAATGGGCAGTGCAGAAGTAAACATCACGCTTGATTCTTCTGGTGGTAAGAAAATGTCTGAGTTTTCTCGCCATAACATCGGCAAGCCAATGGCGACCGTTTACAGCGAATACAGCCGTGACAGAGCGGGCAACAGCAAGCAAGACAGTGAAGTGATTAGTGTGGCAAACATCCAATCTCAACTGGGTAGCCGCTTCAGAATCACTGGCGCAGGCAGTTTGGCAGACGCACAAGAGCTTGCGTTACTGTTGCGTGCGGGGTCATTGACTGCGCCTGTGACCATCATTGAAGAACGTACTATTGGCCCATCTTTGGGTGCTGAAAATGTAACCAACGGCTTTGCTGCTTTGGCACTTGGTCTTGGCCTTACGCTAACGTTTATGGCGCTATGGTACCGCCGCTTAGGTTGGGTCGCGAACTGTGCATTGGTGGTTAACATGACCACATTATTTGGTTTGATTGCGCTGCTACCGGGTGCGGTGTTAACTCTGCCGGGTATTGCGGGTCTAGTACTGACCGTTGGTATGGCGGTGGACACCAACGTGCTTATCTTCGAGCGTATTCGAGACAAGATGAAAGAAGGGCGCAGCTTTGCTAGCTCTATCGACCGTGGTTTCGATAGCGCATTCTCGTCAATTTTCGATGCTAACGTCACTACCATGATCGTTGCTGTGGCTCTATATACCATTGGTAATGGACCGATTCAGGGCTTCGCTCTGACACTGGGCTTAGGTCTTCTAACCAGTATGTTTACGGGCATTTTTGCTTCACGAGCGATCATCAATTTGGTTTGGGGGCGTGACCAACGCCACGATGTAAGGATTTAAGCATGAGTACTTCAAAAATGACTATTTCAGACCGCTATTTTTCAAATAGCTATATTTCGGATAAGAATATGACTCGCCTTCGTAAGGTGATGTCTGCGATATCTATTGTGCTGTTCATGAGCTCTGTGATGCTGGTGGCGGTGAAAGGTTTTAACTGGGGCTTGGACTTCACAGGTGGTGTGGTTGCTGAGGTTCAGCTCTCTGATCAAGTCACCAAAGATGCGTTAAAAACAAAACTTGATACGGCCTTCCAACAAGATGTGCAAGTGGTTGGTATGGCAGAACAGGATCGCTGGACAATCCGTTATAGCCAACTGACAGATGCTCCACAGCCAAACTTAGTGGATGCTTTGTCTTCTGTCAGCGACCAAGTAAAAGTGCTTAACAGCAGCGTGGTTGGGCCTCAAGTGGGTCAAGACATGGTTGACCAAGGTGGCTTGGCGGTATTGGTGTGTTTCCTAATGATCATGCTGTACCTGAGTGTACGTTTTGAATGGCGTTTAGCACTCGGCGCCCTAGCCGCAATCATCTATGACGTGACGCTTATCTTGGGTCTGTTCGCTTTTACTCAGTTCGAGTTCAACCTGACTGTGTTAGCGGCTGTGTTGGCGATTTTAGGTTATTCATTGAATGACTCGATCATCATTGCCGACCGTGTTCGTGAAATGCTGCGTGGTAATCCAAATGGTGACACTGATAACCTGCTTAACGAATCGGTTAAAGCGACCTTCTCACGCACCATGGTGACCTCAGGTACAACCCTAATCACCGTATCTGCGCTTTGGCTACTTGGCGGTGCGGCACTTCAAGGTTTCGCGATTGCACTGGTTGTAGGTATTGTCAGCGGTACGTGGTCTTCAGTTTCAGTAGGTATCACACTGCCTAAGTTACTTGGTCTACAGCCTTGTCACTACCAAGTGAAAGCGCCGGTAGAAGTTGAGGGTGAGTACCCTTAGTCAAGCTAAGCTAGCTTATGCACGGTAGGCCGATTTACTTACGCTATTAACCGAAACCAATAATGAAAGCCCCTGAACTCACTTAGCCCCCTAAGTAAGCTCAGGGGCTTTATTTTTTTATAAGAGTCAACTGGTTAGAGAAAAGTGAGCCTATTTCAAAAAACGATGGATTGAGCAGGCAAGCCCTCATGATATGAAGTATGTTTAGATGACGTTAGTAGAAATGAGGCAAGGGAATGAAATATCGACATCAATGTCATGTAGGCGACCATGGTGATGCACTGAAGCATCCAGTATTGAGTGCACTTGTTCAGTCATTAATGCAGCAGCATTCACGCCTCAATGTTATCGACACGCACTCAGGTACAGGGTGTTATGACCTCACCACCGCACCAAGTAATCACGCCGGTGAGTTTGCTGAAGGGGTCGGGTACTTGTGGCGCAATAAGGCTTATCTTCCTCCGGCATTCGCTTCTTTTATGTCGGTACTGGAATACTACAATCCGAATCAACTTATCTCTTTGTATCCGGGTTCTGCCGCCATCACTTACCAACAAGGTCGCAGCCAAGATAGTTTCTATTTTTCAGACATTCAGCAAGATGAAGCTGATTTACTGCAAACCAATATTGAGAAGTTACAATGTAACCTAGATATTTCAAGCAAGCTTACGATTAGCGCAGGTGATGGGCTTAAAGCGTTACCTGATGACGTTGCTAAACATGACAACCACCATCTGATTGTTATCGACCCACCCTATGAAACCGATTCAGAATATCTCGCGGTGATTGATGCCTTGGTTAAGGCGTATCAGCAATCTGAGAAGGTATCTGCACTAATTTGGTACCCGCTCTACACGGATGACAAGAGCTCACTGATTTTGAACCATTGTGTGACCGCAGTGAAAGATGGTTTGCTGCCAAGTCCGATTAAGTCGGAGCTTCGCCTTCGAGATCCTAAGGGTGATGATCGCCTGATCGGTAGTGGTTTACTGTTGTTCAATCCTCCCCAAGGCATTGCGGGAACGGTCGCAGATACGCTCGATTATTTACACAGCCAACTCGCGACTAATGGTGAAGGTTACTGGCAAATGAGAAGTTTATAGATCTGATTTTTATGGGTTTTATGATGGTTTTCTAGACATCACTCACTAAATCACTGTTACCTATGTGGTTTAAATTGACCAAACGCTAACTTTTATCGATTGATTAATTGCAGTGAATCATTTAAAAATAGAATATCAATGCGCACAAGTGCATAATGGCTCATAAGTTAAATAATTAGTCCCAGATTAATATCAGATTGTGGTTTACCCCCTAAACTGCATTAGGCTCGCACTAGTCATGCGAGCCTTTCTTTTGCCTGAAGGAAAATCTAAGGCAGTTCTATCAATTTAAGATTCACTACAACACTGGATAATCGATGTAGCCTTTTTCGTTGCCGCCGAACAGAGTGGCGCCATCAAGTTCTGATAGTTCGCTGCCGTTTTGTAGGCGTGAAACTAGATCTGGGTTAGCAACGAATGGGCGGCCAAATGCGACGAGATCGGCGTAGCCTTTGCTTAGTACTTCTTCGGCGCGTTGTGGTGTGTAGCTGCCGGCAACGATGATGGTGTTAGAGAACAAGGCTCTTAGTTCGACACGGAAGCTTTCAGGGATAACTGGAGCATCATCCCAGTCGGCTTCTGATAGGTGCAGGTAAGCGATGTCTCGATCTTGAAGTGCCTTCGATGCCTCTAAAATCGTTGGTACGATATCTGGGCAGTTCATGTCTTTGAATGTGATGAACGGCGCCAAGCGCACACCTACTTTATCGGCACCTATCTCTTCAATCACAGCATCAACCACTTCGATTAGGAAGCGAAGTCGGTTCTCGCGGCTACCGCCGTAGTTGTCGGTGCGTTTGTTTGAGTTGGTTCTTAGGAACTGATCAATCAGGTAGCCATTGCCACCGTGTATTTCCACTCCGTTGAACCCTGCCTCGACTGCTTTTTTCGCTGAGTTAGCAAAATCTTGAACAACGCGATCGATATCGGTTTGGGTCATTTCTCTTGGTTGGATGCAATCGACCATGTTGCCATTACCATTCTCATCAGAGATCCAAACCTGAGTTTCTACCGGAGCCAGTGCCGAAGGCGCGATTGGCAGTTCACCTTTTTGGAAGGTTGGATGAGACACGCGGCCCACATGCCATAATTGGCAGAATATCGCGGCACCTTGCCCTTTTGCGGCTGTGGTTACTGATTTCCAACCTTCGATTTGTGCATCGGTATAAACGCCGGGTGTGAATGAGTAACCTTGAGAATCATCTGAGATTTGCGTGGCTTCAGTGATGATAAGCCCAGCACTTGCGCGTTGTTGGTAATAGGTTGCCATCATGTCGTTTGGCACGTTTCCAGGTTGGCTAGTACGAGCGCGCGTCATAGGTGCCATAACCACGCGGTTTTGCAGTTCTAGGCCTTTTAGTTCTGATGTTTCGAATAATTTGTTCATGGTTTCTACCTTGTTTTAATGCTGTGATCTTTCGTTTTTTATTGGGGCTTATTTGCTTTCTGCTGGGCTGAAAATAGAGTTGCTTTGTGGCCTCCCCGCTCGGTTGGCTTTCGCAATAAGCAGCAAACCAATAACAGGGACAACAACGGCTGCGAATGGAATCATGCCTGCGCCTAGTTGGCTGTCGAGTACCATGCCGCCAAGGAATCCACCAAAGGCATTGGCTAAATTAAACGCTGAGATATTCGCGGTTGCTGCTAGCTCTTGGCCTTCGCCACCGTTGTTCATCACTCGAAGTTGCATGGCTGGAACGTTCGCAAATGATGCAATACCAAAGACAAATGCCGCTGCAACGAATAGGATTTTGTTGTCTACCACAAGGCCAACTACAACCAATGACACGATCATTGCGACGGCCCAAAACATTGAAGCTTTGCCTAGGTTTTTATCTGAAGAGCGTCCGCCCAAGGTGTTACCGATGATTAAGCCGACACCCACAATCACTAAGATCCAAGTAACAGACTCTTGACCGTAGCCGGTGATGTGCATAGCGATTGGCGCAAGGTATCCGTATAGCGTCATGAAGCCAGACCAAGCAAAAGCAGTGATTGCCAAGCTGATCAGCAGCATTGGGTTTTTGAACGCTAACAGCTGAGTTTTGATGTCTTTTGCTTCACTGTGACCAGTCGATTTGATTGACGTTAGAATAGAAATCATCGCAATCGTGCCAAGTGCAGCCACGGTAAAGAAAGTGGTGTGCCAGCCGAATTGCAAGCTAACCCAAGTACCCGCTGGAACGCCAAGAACGTTAGCGAGTGTTAGGCCTGCGAACATCTGACCAACGGCACGACCTGCCATTTTTTCCGACACTAAGTTGGTTGCGACAACCGCACCGATGCCATAGAAAGGGCCTTGCACTAAGCCTGCGATCACACGGCTTGCCAGTAGTAATGGGTAGCTTGGCGCTAAGGCCGACAACACGTTACCGATGATGAACAGTGCCATTAAGCCAATCAGCACTATCTTCTTATTAAAGCGCGCAAGGTAGATGGTTAAGATCGGGCCGCCGATAACGATAGCCAACGCGTAAGCACTGATAAGGTAGCCAGCTTGGCCTTCTGTGATTGAAAGTGATGTAGCGATTTGTGGAAGAATGCCTGCGATAACAAACTCAGCCGTGCCAATTGCAAATGCTGCGAGTGTCAGTATCCAAACTTGGAATGGCATCTTTTCTTGTGTCATGGCTTTTGATTTCATAATGAGTTACCTATGTAAATTCTTGTTTGTTAGGACGTTGAGATAAACACCCTAACGATTGTTCTTTATGTCTTTGCGGGGTGTTAGCCGAGTAGAGCGCCGCCGTCGATGTCGATGATTGACCCTGTTACGTATGGGTTGTTAATCGCGAATAGGTAACCCATAGCCACCTCTGAAGGCTCGCCAACCTTACCTGCGGGTAGATTCTTTTTGGCGTTGTCGTACATGCTTGTACGAGCGGAATCGTCCATGTTTTTGTAGGCTTCCGTCATGGTTAAACCCGGGCTAACGGCATTGACTCGAATGGGTGATAGCTCTTTCGCCAGTATTTTAGTCACGCTTTCTAGTGCGGCATTGATGGCGGTTTTTACGTAAGTGCCAGCCACTACTTTGCGAGACAACATGCCTGTCGTGAACGTGATAGAGCCGTTTGGAGTCATGTAACGTGCGGCGTGCTTGGCTACGTTTAAGCTTCCCCAAAACTTGGTATCAAATGCTGCTTTTGCGTCTGCGATAGCAACGTCTGTCACTTTTCCTGCGGGGGCGTATGAACCCGCGGTTATCACCAAGTGATCAAATGCACCGATCGATTCGAAGTATTCACAAACCGATTTCTCATTGCTGATATCAACGCCGGTGTGTCGGCTGGCAATGTGTACTGTGTTGTTTTCGTTTCTCAATTGCATTGCTAATGCTTTGCCGATACCTGATGTTCCACCAATGATGACGAATGTGTGCTTTTCTTGGTTTGTAATTTCGTTGTTCATGTTCTGAATTCCTGCGTGTTTTGCTGATGGTTGTCATTATATTTATTCGACTAAAATTTGATAATTGGCTAAAATATAAAATCATTATTCGGATTAACTGAATAGTAGGAGAGGTGGATGGACAAGTTTTCAGATATGGCGATGTTCGTGAGCATTGTTAAGCATCATGGGTTAGCTGCGGCGGGGCGAGAGTTAGGGCTTTCTCCTGCGACCATGACAGCAAGGCTTCAGGCGTTGGAAGAGCGTTATGGTGTGAAGCTGCTGAACCGAAGCACAAGACACGTGTCTTTAACTGACTCTGGGGAGTTGTATCACAAGGCGTGTCTGGAGATATTGGATAACGTCAGCGAGGCTGAAAACCTGATTCAAAATGGCGTCAAAGAGGTCAAAGGTCCACTCAAAATCGCCGCGCCGAAAGACATCGGAAAGCAGTACATTCTTCCGATTCTCTCTGAGTTCTGTCAGCAATATCCCGACGTGATCCCTTACCTCTACTTGAACGATAACCTCTCGAACATTGCTGAATCTGGCATGGATATCGTGGTCCGTTATGGTGAATTGGTCGACAGCAGTTTGATATCCAGACGCTTGTCACCAAGCCGACGTGTGCTGTGTGCTTCTCCTGAATATCTTGCCAAGCATGGAACACCGTTAACACCACAAGATTTGGTTGATCACGATTGTTTAGCCATGCTGCGCAGCAATGAAGAGCTCAAGACATGGCACTTCCAAGATCATGATATGAAGAAGTCGATTACTGTTGTTCCAAAGCGATTTTCAGACGATGGCGAAGTTATTCGCTACTGGGCATTAAAAGGCGAGGGCATTGCTCTTAAATCGGTACTGGATGTGCAAGGCGACATCAATAACCAGCGTCTTGTGACGCTGCTTAATGGCTACATGAAGAACTTCAACACCGCGATGTCGGTGTCGAGTGCCGATTTGAATGTGGTGTACATCAGCAAGAAATATCAGCCCAAGCGTATCCGGTTGTTTCTTGATTTCTTGTTTGAGCGGTTTGGCGATTTGGTTGAAAAGTCTAGTTAAATTAGCCGAGAAGCAGCGCATGACAGATCTCTTGAACTCAACACCCGGGTACGGACAGAGAACATTGAACTGGTTATGATACGACCAACATAAGGATGTGATTGGAGAGAAAAATGAAAGTCGTCGGAGATACGGTTATCCAACCTTTTCACAAGGCAACCTGCCATTGCGGTGCGGTTGAACTAGAGTTCAGCTTACCTAACGGGATAGAAAAACCACGCCGCTGTGATTGCTCTATCTGTCGTCGCAGGGGAGCGATTGTGGGCTCTGTTGCACTGGACGGCATCAAGATCCTCAAAGGTGCGGAGCATCTCAAGCTTTATCAATTCAATACCAACACCGCAAAGCATTATTTCTGCTCAAACTGCGGCATCTATACCCATCATCAACGCCGTTCTAGCCCAAATGAATACGGTTTTAACATCGGCTGTTTGGAAGGGGTAAACCCTTTTGATATTGGTGATGTGGTGACCAACGATGGTGTCAATCATCTAGCTGATCGTTAATTTATTGAGCATAAAAAAGGAAGGAATTATGTCTGAATACGGAGCGATCATTCGCTGGAAAAAAGCAGAAGATGAAGTCTTTAGCGACAATCAATACAGTCGAGGTCATACGTGGGAGTTCGATGGTGGTGTCACTGTGCCTGCTTCGTCCTCTCCACATGTTGTGCCACTGCCGTTTTCGGTGGAAGCGAATGTTGATCCAGAAGAAGCGTTTATCGCGGCACTTTCTAGCTGCCATATGCTGACGTTTTTGGGCATTGCCGCAAAGCAGAAGTACGTGATCGACTCCTATGTCGATGATGCGATTGGTGTGTTGGAAGAAGATGAATCTGGCCGCTCATCGGTCACTAAGGTGACTCTGCGCCCTAAAATTGTGTTTTTAGGTACCAAAAAGCCCACCGCCAAGCAGCTCGACAAACTGCACCACTTGGCGCACAAAAACTGCTTTATCGCGAACTCGGTAAAAACGGACATTGTGGTAGAAACTAAAGCGTAAACCACACACGTTAACATCCAAAAACCGCGAGGTTGCTTAGTGCATCACTGGCGGTTTTTTTGTGTCTGTGTAATCCTACGTACGGTTTTAATTGAGTGACAGTTAGAAAGTTTTGAGAGATAGGTAGAGAGCTCTTGAATGGTAGGAATAGATTGATTAGCAGAGAGTTATGTTTAGCGTCCCATTGAATAGTTTTGTACATCGTGTGAGTGATAAAAGCCAAGTGATGGTGAATGCTGCGGAATGTGGATGTCAGTTGAAACGAGTTCGTCGTTCGCGTAATTGGCTGTTGGTCGCTCAAGAGTATCAACTCGTTGAATTTAAAACGATGTTAACCCATGAAAAAGACGGTTGGATAGCAATTGCAATCGACAAAGTGCTGCCTAAACCCGTGGTGTGTTTGGCATCTCTGTTGGCCGCTACACCTTCAATGACTGTGGCTCAGCTGGTGATGGAATCTGGATGTTCAATGGCCGAAGCAAGACGTGCTATTGATGAACATGAAGGTCTGTAGGCGTATTCAAATCGTGTGAAAAGAGAATTGCGAGCAGCAAAAAGCCCGTAACGATATTGCGCTGGAAAACGTCATATCGTTACGGGCTTTATCATCTGTGCTGCTGTTAAGCTAAGCCATGCGGCTGATGAAGCATTGAATCGATTAAGAGTTCGCTACTTTTACACGAATCGTGTTTTTGCCAAGCTTTGACAAGTTCAGCTTGTTTAGTGCCGCTTTAGCTTCTTCTTGCTCTGGCATTTCAACAAAAGCGAAGCCTTTTGAGTCGCCAGTTTCTTGGTCTAAAACTAGGCTGCACTCTTTTACTGAGCCAAACTCAGAAAATAGCACACGGATGTCTTGCTCAGAGGTAGAGCGCGATAGGTTACGAACTAGAAGTTTCATAATAAACCTTGAATATGAATTTACGCCGAGCATTGTCGCACACTTTCATGCTCACCCTCACAAATAATTACTCTAATCATTTCTTTGGTAATGTGTCGCTCTATTTACCGATTAAGCGAGCTGTTTACCTGCTAGCCGCGGTTTATCGTGATATCTGACACGAATCCATGCTCTGTGCTGGTCAACGCCTGTTGTAGCATCTGAGCGGCTTCTTGCGCGGTCATAAAGCTCGAGGTATCCATGCCTTTACCGCTTGTATTCCAAAACTCGGTCGCCATTCCTCCAGGGTAAACCGCCACGATTTTCATCGGGTGACCTTTTAGCTCTAACCTTACCGATTCGATAAAGCCTTTCACGGCCCATTTTGCTGCGCAGTAGGTGGACTCTTCAGCTTTAGCACCTTGTGCTGCCGTCGACATCACCACAGCGATGGTGACCGATTGATCTTTGTAGCGCTGTACAAGCTCGCGAATCAAAAAGATCGAAGACTCAATATTGTTCTTCAGCATGTCGCTGATGATGGTTGGATCTTGCTGTTCTATCTTACCGAAGTACCCACTGCCAGCGCTGTGGATCACCAGCTTCGGCATTTCAGGTAACGCATCCAATAACTCGCTCACTGAGTGCGGGTCACAGAGATCACACGCTTGGCTAATGGTATTCGCAGGTAGGCCTTGCGCCACTTCTGCTAAACGTTGTGCATTGCGACCTGTAATGGCTACGCGCTGAGCGTCGGCGTTAGCATATTGTTTCGCGAGAGCTGCGCCTAAACCGCTGCTTGATCCGGTAATTAAAATCATACTGTCTTCAATTTGTAGAGTTGATTCGAGATAGTAAGGGGCTAGGCTAAGATTTTCTGAGATCTATGGCTAAAGTTGATCGATAGCCTGGTTGATAGCTTGGGTGATCGGTTGAGCCGTAGGGGAATAAGAGTGTGGGGAAAGTCGTTAAGAATCGACTGGTTTGGTCAGAAATAACACAGCCAAAAAGTAGCAGAACTAACAAGTAAAAGCGCCGGCATAGAGCCAGCGCTTTTGAGTAATCATAAGTGATTATTCGTCGTCGAACTGTTTGATCGTGAACGCGTCTTCGATTCGGTTAAGCTCTTCTTGTTCTTTCACTCGCTTCTCTTCTTGCAGAGTCGCTCTCGTTTCGTTGAAACGTTTTTTCTCTGACTTAGTCAGGAATTTTACAGCTTTTTTGTTGGTCAGTGCGTAAGCAACTACGTCTTCACCTTTTTCTCTGCGGTCGTTTACGCGTTGTGAGAAACGTTCATTGTCGCGAGCTTTACGCTCCGCTGAGGTCAACTTGCTCATGCTTTAAAGCCTTTTCAATTATTCATGGTAGGGAATCTACGCTTAGCGAAACAAATGGGGACTGCTTAGTGTCAGTCTAGTCCATTTGTATGCTGGTGGCGCATCTTAGCACAATGGCTTGAGCATGCAGGTATGCTATTCGAGGGATCAAACAAAACAGCCCACAATTTTCGTTGTGGGCTGTTTTGTTACGTACTGTAGATGTAGTCATCGTTTTAAAACTAAGAATCAGAAACGGCAGTTACATCAAATCTTCTCGATGTATAAGATGACCTCTCCGACTTTAAAGCCAAACTTAGACATCTCAGTCTTGTTGAACAAGCGTTTATCGTCCATTAAGAACATCCAATCATCGAGCACCACTTCATAGGTGCTGCCGTCTACTTCAATTTCTAGATGATATTTCCAATACAGCGCAGAACCTTGGGTTTCACCATAAGCGGTTCCAACGACATCGTTGGCAGTCCCAGAATAGGTGTTTTCGCCCGTTTTGATCAGATTCCAAACGCGAGTTGAGCGCTCGCCATCAGCAAAAGAGAACCACTCTTTTATTTCTCCGTTGTCACCGTCCCAAGTCGCGATCAGTTTGGCATCAAAGCGGCGCAGTAAGTTACCAGAGCGGTCTAGCACCATGCCGTAGGCCATTAGCTCGCCATTAAAAAAGGTTTCAAGCTTGAGCTCTGGCGTTGTGTCGACATGGTCTTCTAAACTTGCAGAGCCACAGCCCACTAGCCAAGTGAGTGAAAAAAATGCCAGAGCAAATTTTATTATTGTTGTTTTTGGATTCATTTGTTCAAACCTAAAAGTTGTTTACGAAGACCGGGTTCAGAGGTGTTTTCAGACAACCAAATCGCTAGAAAGGCTTCACCAAATTGCTTGTCTTGGATGGTGCCGATCGGTTGTTCATCGAAATAAAAACGACTTACGTTATCTTCAGCGACACGAATCGTGAGTGTGCTTCCTTCTTCCACGTTCGGCCACATCGCGTACAAGGGTTTCAACCAACGTTGAATGTTGCTGTCAGAGTAGCCAAGCTTGTTCCACTGATCTTCGGTAGCGTCTACGAGGTCTTTGCTATCGATAGAGCGGTAATACTCAAGCTTCAAAGCTCGTTCGGAGTTGGTTGGAGTCGCGTAGAATTCTGCCGAGTAGAGAGTCCAAAACAGGTAACTCATTTCACCCTCACCACGTTTGTTCAGATCATCGACAGCAGAGGCTCTAGCGTGTCCGGCAAATAACAGCGCAGTAAAGATTAATGGGAGAGTAATAAAGCTTAGAAGTGTGTTTTTTGCTTGCTGATGAGCGCGAACAATACCTCGCTCAGGTTTGAACGTTTGTGTCGGGTTGCGTGGATAAGCCATAAGTCACCTCGTTATTGCCATTTTAGGTTGTATTAAGTTGGAGTAGGCGGCCACCAGTAAGGGCAACAAAATCCCCCAACTTATTGCAAGGGCAGCAACTACCGATGCATCTGGCCAAGTAGTAAGAAGAGCACCTGCTTTGATGCCTCCCCAATAACTACTAGTACCTGCTACGAACCCTATGACAAACAAGATCACTTTCGAGCATTTTAAAAGCCAATTTAGGCTGTGGTTAAAACTGATTAAGAACATGATCCACAGGCAGACAAGCCACACCGGGAACCACGATTGATTCGCAATTTCAGAGTCGACGGCAAACACGCCGAAGTGGAGTAAGAGGCTATCAAGCAATAGCCCCAATGGTAATAAAATGAGTATCTTCAAATCGCTACTGCGAGTCGGTGATAGAAGGAAGTGAACCACTACAATCAGTGGTGTGACGAACGGGGCTTGCGCGGTAAAGAAAGCACTGCAAACCCAGGTCGCTTGAAACAGTACGAGATTAATAATCCAAAACCGCTTCATCTTTTTCTCCAAAGTAACGAGGTTTTCTTGCGACTACATGGTGAGTGCTGATCACGCGCTCTTTGAATGCGCCTTCACAGTAGCAGAAGTAGAAGGTCCATAAGCGTTTAAACTCTTCTGAATAGCCGAGAGACTCTAGCTCTTCCCAACTATTTTCAAAGGCGATGTTCCAATCATTCAGCGTTCGAGCGTAGTGTAGGCCAATGTCATCAATTTCTTGAACCACAAGGTCGGTGCTGGTCGCAAGGTGTTGGGTCATCACTGAAACAGAAGGTAGGCAACCGCCGGGGAAGATGTACTTCTGAATAAAGTCGACACCTTTGCGGTATTTGTCGTAACGGCTGTCAGCAATAGTAATTGCTTGAATCAGCATCTTGCCTGAGGGCTTAAGTAGCGAGGAACATTTTTCAAAGAAGGTTTGTAGATACTCATGTCCGACCGCCTCTATCATCTCGATCGAAACCAACTTGTCATACTCACCAGTGAGATTGCGATAATCCTCTTTGAGCAGGGTGATTTTGTCGGTTAAACCAAGCGCTTTTACTCTCTGTTCAGCTAGTGCATGTTGGGCATCTGAGATCGTGGTAGTGGTGACGTGGCAACCGTAGTGTTGCGCCATGAAGATGGCTAAGCCGCCCCACCCTGTGCCTATCTCGACCACGCTATCTTTCTCAGACAGTTCTAGTCGCTCACAGATGGTTTTCATTTTGTTTTGTTGAGCCTTCGACAAGGTTTCTGCGTCTTCGCTGTAGATTGCGGAAGAGTACTGCATTGAGCTGTCTAAGAAGCGCTCATACAGCTCGTTGCCAATATCGTAGTGGGCGAGAATGTTGCGCTTAGAGCCTTGCTCGGTGTTGGCATTCTTACGGCGCAGCAATAGGTTTTTGATGCGAGAAATCCATTGTGTCTTGTCATCAAGCTCATCCAATTGGGCTTGGTTACGAGCCATGATTTGAATCACACGCGTGAGGTTTGGGCTGGTCCATTTACCATCGATATAGGCTTCAGATGCCCCAATGCTGCCATTGATGACCACATCTCTAAAAAAGGTCGCATCATGAATCACGATTCGACCTTTCAATTCAGCTTCTCGATCGCCAAATACTGAATGCTGGTCGCGCTCAATGATTTCAAGCGTTGCGAATTGCAGGCTTTCTAACACCTTGAAGATTAAAGCTCGATATTTACAGTTGCTTGAAACAGCAACGGCTTTAGCTTGTTGTTCAATATTGTTGTTTTGTTTGGCAAGCTGTTCCATGTAAACCTCGCTGATAACTCATTCTAATATTTTGTGCCAACTAAGCTGAGTTCTGCTCCTTGATTGGAGCGAACCCAAGCTTCAATTGAGTTCTTTCATGTGCGCTTAAGACGTTGAGTCTGGATGCGCCACAAACGGTACTTTTTTCAGGAATAATTTGAGAGCCTGATAATAAATTCCCATCACGACTTTTATCGTCATCGCCGGAATCTTGAATACCGTTCGTCTAATGTTTGTCTTGGTTACTGACTGCTTCGTCAGAGCCAGTGTCGCATCGAAAAGCTTGTCGTTTCGGCGGCTTTCGATGTGAACTAACGTGCGTTTCGCTGGTGGCTTAATCTTCCAAAAATAAGTCATGTTCAAATCCATGAACGGCGAAACGTGAAACTCTTTTTTTACCTTCAATTCTTGGTGCATGTCGATGAGATAGTAGTGTCTTTCTCGCCAAGGCGTGTTACTCACCTCAGCCAACATGTACTTACAGTCTCCAGTTTCGTCATAACAGAAGAAACAGTTGATTGGGCTGAAGTAGATGCCTAAACAGCGGCACTGAGCCAGCATCGTCACACGGTTTGAATCAGACCAAACCCCACCAAGTTGTTGCACTTTGGAAGCTATACGTTGCTTAAGTGATTTTGGTTCATCCGTGGTGACATTTTCTTTTTTTTCAGCGAGATAATCCGATTCGACAAAGCGAATCGGGTTGTACCAACGAGTTCCGAACAGCGCACTGCGCGCTGTGGTTTGGGGCAGCTCATCAAGATCTAACCCCATCATATACAGCTGATAGCTGAACTCATGAGTGATGTCGCCAAAGCGGCGATGTCTGACGTTACCCCAATAGATACCGCTGAGCTCTTCACTCTTTTTGGATGCGATCCCCATCTCGGGTGTCAGGGTTTGACTGTTCATAGGGCTGAACTCGTACTCAAATCTAAACCGAAGCGTTTGGTCACATCGAGTGCACTGTGGACACCGTCTTCATGGAAGCCGTTATACCAGTAAGCACCGGCAAAGTGCGTCTGGTTTTTGCCACAGATTTGCTCACGCTTGTGTTGAGCTTCGACCGTGTTCGAATTAAGTACCGGGTGATGATAAACAAAGCTGCGAATGATTTTTTCTGGGTCGATGGCTTCGCTTTGATTCAAGGTGACACAGAAGGTGTCTTGGCTTTCGATGCCTTGCAGAATGTTCATGTTGTACGTGACACAAGCAGGTCGTTTACTGTCGCCATCCAACATGTAGTTCCAGCTTGCCCAAGCCAGTTTTCTGTCTGGTAACAAGCGAGTATCGGTGTGCAGAACCACTTCATTGCGGCTGTATGGGATTTCGCCCAGTACCTGTTGCTCTTGTTCTGTTGCATCACCAAGCAGACGTAAGGCTTGGTCTGAGTGACAAGCAAAGATTACTTCGTCGAAACCTTGTGCGCTGCCATCTTCAAATTCAATCGTGACGCCTGTTTCTTGGCGAGTCACTTGTTTAATCGATGTATTCAGTGCAACAGTCTTACTTAGGCGTGAAAGGATGATTTCAACATAAGAACGCGATCCCTTTGGAATCACATACCACTGAGGACGGTTCGCGATATCGAGCAATCCATGGTTGTAGAAAAACTGAATGAAGAACTTGAGCTCAAACTCTTCCATTTCTTCCAAGCTTGTCGACCAAATCGCCGCGCCCATCGGTAAGATGTAGTGCTGGCTGAAAAAGTCGGAAAATTGATTATCTCGTAGGAAACTGCCAAGGGTAACGTCTGGTGTGAATTCATTGCTTTCAAACTGAGCCTTACACAGCTTGTTGAACTTGAGAATGTCAGACACTAAAGACCAGAACTGAGGTTTGAAGATGTTGCTCCTCTGCGCGAACAACGAATTAATGCTGTGGCCGTTGTACTCGAACTTAGTGGTGGTGTTGTGGACGCTGAAGCTCATCTCAGTCGGTTGCCTTTCGACACCGAGTTGTTCTAGAAGCTGATTGAAATTCGGGTAGGTTCGATCGTTGAATACGATGAAACCTGTATCTATCGAAAACGCCGAGCCTTGATGTTCAATATCAACGGTCGCGGTGTGGCCCCCAACGTAATCGTTCTTTTCGAATACTGTTACGTCGTGGTGCTTGTCTAATATATGCGCGCAAGTGAGTCCAGAGATACCTGAACCAATAATGGCGATTTTCTTCATTGTTATACCATCCTTGAAGCGAGTTTTTGCCAAACTGGAGTTGGAAGCATTCTTAGTAGCTTCATCAACATGATGAATCGTCTTGGGAAATCAATTTCACTCTTTCCTTGAGCGATACCATTTACGATTCGCTGAGTTGCGGCCTCACTACTAATAATCATAGGCATAGAGAACGTATTTCGCTCGGTTAATGGCGTTTCAACAAAGCCAGGGTGCACAATTGAGACATGAATGTTGTGCGTTGCCAGATCAACCGAAAGTGTTCTGCCTAAGTAGGTGAGGGCTGCCTTTGAAGCGCCATAAGCCTCGGCTCTTGGCAAAGGTAAAAAGCTGGCGCTGGAGCTGACTAAAACCAAACGGCCGCCGGGCTTGATGTTTTTTAACCAAGCTTTAAGGGCGTAGCCAATTGAAATTAGGTTTATGTTGATGACGCGCTCAAAAAGCTCGGCATCAAAATTCACTGGGTCGTCGATGTACTCACAATCACCCGCATTTAAAATCAGCAGATCGAGCGGCTTGTCTTGGTCGAGTTCTGGAAAGTTGTGGTAATCAGTCAGATCGAAACAGAGCGGTGTAATTGATGAATGCGCGATGTCTGTATCGTGAGAATCAACTAAGGCTTGCAGTTTGTCTGGATTGCGGCCACAAGCAATCACCTGATGCCCTTGCTGAGCGTAATCTTTAGCTAGGGATTGGCCGATACCTGAGGTCGCGCCTGTAATCATAATATGCATTATCGACTCGCTCTCTTTTTGATGGATTTTATCGCGCAGCCCAGTACTGGAATGTGTTCATACAACATAGAACCGACGTCGAGGTAGTCTCTGTGGTAAATCACTTGACCGTCGAGCATCTTGAGATGGCTGTGTCCTTGTACTTCGATTGGCTTTTGCCCATTTAATTGCTTGTGAGCAAACTGCATCGTCCAGTAAACGGAAGCTTCGTCGTTCGCTTCGAAAGTGTGTTCGATATGAAAGTAACAGCTGGTTACTTGGGTGTAGAGGTTCTCGAAGTAGTGCGTAAGCGCCGAAATACCGCTGACATGATGCAGCGGATCTTGGAATTCAATATCAGGGTGATAAACCGTCTTAAGCACGTCGAAATTGTCGGTTCCGAGTTCTCGATACATGTTGAGAAAGTTATCAAGCCATAGAGAGTTATCCATAATATTCACTCTAATTATTTGAAGAAGGCTAAGGCTCTCAATCGTGCTTCTTTATGCTCAACGATGGGTTGCCAGTATTCGCTGTCTATTCCGTTTTTAGCGATAAAGTCATGTGGGAAATGTACATGCTTATCTGGGATATTTTGCAGCTCTGGTATGTACTTACGAATAAAAATTCCTTTTGGATCAAACTTTTCACTCTGAGTGATTGGATTGAAAATTCGGAAGTAAGGTTGAGCATCACAGCCAGTACTTGAAGCCCACTGCCAGCCACCATTGTTGGCGCTAAAGTCTCCGTCGATAAGGTGCGACATAAAGAAACGCTCGCCCCAACGCCAGTCAATAAGCAGGTGCTTGGTTAGGAAGCTTGCCACCACCATTCTTAGTCTGTTGTGCATCCAGCCCGTTTCAACCAGTTGACGCATTGCGGCATCAACCAATGGATATCCTGTTTTTCCTTCGCACCAAGCTTTGAAGCTAGGATGATCGTGATACCAATCTAAACCATTGTATTTTTGCTGAAAGTTAGCACCTTTGACCAGTTTAGGGTGGTGGAACATCAAATGCTTATAAAAATCTCGCCAAATCAATTCATTGAGCCAACAAAAGGCCGGTAATTGCGTATCAAATAACAGATCGGGTTGCTGCTGAATCAATTGAATCGCTAACCAACGTGGGCTCACGGCGCCAATCGCTAAATAAGGTGATAGCCCCGATGTTCCTTTAACTGAGGGAATATCTCTCAGACGTGCGTAGTCGTTGACTTTATTGCCTAAGAAATTGGGGATCACATTGCCCAATACATCTTGGCTTAATGGCCAGCGACTCGAATCAACACGCGGAAAATCGAAATCATAGTCAGCAGAGATGGTTAAGGCTTGTAAGTCGTCAGGAAGCTGTGTTTGTGAACGTTCAGCTGACTCGACAGGAGCTGGACTGCAGATGATGCCTTTCACCTGAACTTCTTTTAACCAAGCGTTCTTAAAGGGCGTAAAGACTTTGAACATCTCGCCTTGTTTGTTGAGAACGCTACCGAGTGGCAGCATAACGTCACAATCGCTGATCTTCAGGTTTAGGCCGCTTGAAATCAGCTTTTTATCGCGAGCTTGTTCATCGACCTCTGGTTCAGAGTTAGCGTAGACGCACTTGGCATCAAGCTGCTGGCATAGATCGATGAGTTGATTGGATTGGTCGTCAAAATCGGTCGCTTTTAGGTGAAGCAACGTTATCCCGAATTCAGCGAGCTGGGAATCGAGTTGTTTTAGATGACGATAGATGAAATCAGCTTTGATTGGCGCAAGGTGGTGGTGCTGCCACGTTTGAGGAGTTGAAATGAAAACGGCGATTGTTACGCCGTTTTCAACTGCCGAGACGAGCGCTGGGTTATCGTGAATCCGCAGGTCTCGTCGTATCCATAGTATGTCGCTCAATATCCGTATCTCAGTTTAAGCTCTTGAGGGTGCGGGTTTAGGTAAACCTGTGATTCTAGGTATTCGTTCGGGTATTCCATCAGGTAGTGATTTATCAGTGTCAGCGGCACTAACAGTGGGATAACACCTTCTCGAAAAGCTGCAATTTGGTTGGTCAACTCTTGTTTGTGGGCGCTACTCAGTTGTTTCTTAAAGTAACCCTGCAAATGATGCAGCGTATTGGCGTGACTCCCTCGATTCGCGTGATGTGACAATGCTGTCATCAAGCCCTCGATGTATTGAGCCGCCAATTCGTCGATTTCTAAGTCATTACCCGCTAGCAGTTTGCCTAAGCTTTTGTAACCCTCAACGTGGTGACACATGACGAGGTACTTGTGGGCGCTGTGGAACTGAATCAGTTTGTGTTTGGTCACACCTTCATCCACAAGATCGAGCCATTTTTGGTATGTGAACACTCGAGTCATGAAGTTTTCACGCAAAATGGGATCGTTAAGGCGGCCGTTTTCTTCAACGGGGAGTAACGGGTTACCGTCCATAATTTGTTGGGTGAACATGCCTACGCCTGTCGATTCAGAGCCGCGACCATGGTGGTGGTACACCTTCACGCGCTCCATACCGCAGGTTGGGCTTTTTTGACACACAATAAAGCCAGCAATGTGTTGGTTTTTCTTTGAGTAGTTTTGACCGAACTCGATCAGTTCGTTGGTCACATCACCTGAGCCATCAGGGCGAGAAACATGGATGATGTCATCTAGCATTCTTGTTTGACGAATGGTTGGACGAGGGGTTGGAAGACCAACAGCCATCTCTGGGCAAACAGGTTCCAATTCCACGTAGTCTGCTAGGTCGTCTGTACAAAAACGAGAGCGTTTATGACCTGTGTCGAAACGTACTTTGTGTCCAGCAACACATGCACTGATACCGATTTTGATTTTCTTTTCCATTGGCCAACTCCTTTGCTCTTGCTCTGAGCTTTTTCTTATAGTTCAACATTGCTAATCGTACTTACAGAGCTGGGTGTGTTTTTACTTTGACACCGTAGTTGTTTTTATTCAGATGTATTGACGATATACAGGATAGCTTCATGCCATCCTGTATATTTATAGCGTGCAACTGGGTTAATAGATATATTTTCCAAGTGGATTGAATAATTGGCTCACACCTTTTGTGAAGTAAAGCGCATCACTTGAAACGGTTAAACAGACACAACCTTCTTTTGTTGCAGGTTGATGAGTGTGATTGCCATCCAACCAGATGAAGTCACCTTTGTTGTAAACGCCCATTTCGTCTTCGAAACTACCTTCTAGAAGAAGCGTGATCTCGAAGCCTTTGTGGGTGTGGCAAGGCACTTGTCCATCTTTGTCGATGTGCAACAAGCTGGTGTGGTGTGCTTCGTCAGCAAAATCGAGTCTTGCTCGTGAAATTTTGCCTAGGTTCATCCAGTCCTTTCTCGCTACTGAGTTTAGAGCGCGAGGGATTGTGAATGTCGTGTCAGCAACAGTTACTTTCTGAACCTCTGGAGTCACTTCAACAGACTGAGAAGTATCAGCTGTGATTTGCTCTATCGCGTCAAAATCAAAGTCCATGTCGTCCATTGAGAAGCTGTCTAGATCTTCATTTGAGAATACTGGCTCTGCGTCAAAAGCATTATTCGCTGCTACAGCTGTAAGCTGCTTGACTTGTTGTTGGCAGTGTTCACACAGCTCTACATGGCTAGAAACAATCAAAGAAACTGAATCAGCCAACGTGCCATCGACGAAGTCTTTCAAGATTGCCGCGTTTGGGTGATGTTTAATCATGGTCTTGTTCCCCCATGTGAACTTTTAATTTGGCTAAAGCGAGTCTCAGACGTGATTTCACTGTTCCAAGTGGGACGCCAAGTTGCTGAGCGAGTTGCTCTTGAGAGAGCTCTTGAAAGTAAACGCCTTTGACGATGGTTTTCTGAGCGAGAGGCAACTTTTCTATTTGAGTCATTACGTGTCGGCTCATCAAATGGTCACCGAATGGCAAATCTTCGCTTTGAGACTCGGCTACCATCGCATCGATTGGCCAGATATCGTCGGCTATCGTTTGTTCGGCTTTCGCTTTCACTTTGCGCAACATGTCGAATGCTGCATTACGCATTACCGTGTAGACCCAAGTGGTCGCAGCGCCTTTATCTACATTGTAGAGATGTGCTTTCTTCCAAACATTAGTCATCGTGTCTTGAACTAGCTCGTTTGCAGCAGCTTCGCCACCCAACTTACTGATACCAAAACGCTTGATCTTAGGAGCGAAGAACTTGAACAAACAGGTGAACGCCTGCTTGTCTCGGTCTGTACCAACCAACACCAGCCAGCTCGAGAGCTCTGTCGGTACTTTGTTGTCTGTAGGTACTTTGTTATCGGGAATAATGACATGCTCCTTGCCGTTCCCTGAACTTCTGCTTTCCACTTGCATAGTAACTAACCATCATGCGAATTTGATGGGCACTACGTGAAAGGAGAAAGTCGGGATCACTTTAATTTAAATTAATTTCTACTATACAAAATTATAGTGAAGAAAAGTGCTTATTGCCCCGTAATGATTTGATTTAAAAAAGGAACTAGAGACGGAAAACTGGCTGGCTCAGTAAATTCTGTTTTCTTTTCCAGTGGGATAGGCATCATTTCGAGCAATCGCGCACAGATCCATTGTGGGCTCTCAAAATCAGGAGTGGGATAGAGTGTTCTTATCGAATCGTGGTCGCGAAACAACTGAACCAAAAAAGCGGTAAACACGTTAGGCACTTTATATTCATCGGTAGGCCAGTGAGGCAACAAGCTGAACTTACTTTTAATCAGGTCATCATCGTCTCGAAACGACCCATGCAATTGCACCAACTTTTCGCCTTCGACATCAATTTCTAATATCTGGTCGTCCGACATATTGAAGTCGACGATGGTCACCTTTGTTCCCCAAGAGCTGAGATGATCAGAGTTAGATTTGTCTTGAGTGGCGATAATGAAACCATCGCCCTGCGCTGCGTGAGCGACCATCGCGAGATACTTTGGCTCAAAAATGCGCAGTCTTTGTCTGCCTCCCGGTAAAAGGAAGATGGGGAGGGGAAACACAGCGAGCTCCAGAGAAGACTCTACGGGTGTTTCTGGTTCGGCGTCTGTCCGCGTGGTCTTCCTAGGTGAATTCGGCACATAGTACTCCTTAGTTCAAATGTGATTTGAGAAGATATACGCGGGGAGGGTGGTGTTCGATCAATTCGCTTCGGCTTATGTTCGCAAAGGGATAGATATTTTGTTGCACCTGTTCATAAATTCACTGTTTTTACCTTTTCTCATACGCGTCATTAGGTAATATATGAACAAATAGTAAGCGAATGGGTAGTTGCCAGACGATGCTTCTATCTGACGTTCTTCTATACCTAACATCGCATCAAAGGAATGGTCATGATTGTTATTTATGGTATCAAAGAGTGCTTAAACCCAATTAAGTTGCAGCTCTCTAATGTGTTGCAGCAGTGCTTGAACAGTGAAATGGGTTTACCCGATGACAAGCGAGCACATCGGTTTGTGCCATTGGAACGAGATGACTTCTTTTACCCGGAAGGAAGAACAGAAGCCTATACCGTCATTGAGATAAATATGATGGAAGGTCGAGCGGTAAACACCAAAAAGCGCTTAATTAAGAAGATATTTTCTGAGATAGAGAAGCAGTTAGCTATCTCTCCGATTGATATTGAAATCACCATTAAAGAGCAGCCTTCACATTGTTGGGGTTTTCGAGGGATGACGGGCGATGAAGCACAAGATCTGAAGTACAAAGTGAACGTCTAGGGTTTAAGCTCTTAACTCTTAACTCTTAACTCTTAACTCTTAACTCTTAACTCTTAACACGTAAGACTTAAGCCAATCTATCGAGTGACGGCTTTGGAATTTGATGCCAAAGCCGTTTTCCTAGTTCTCGACACTAACCTTTAAGCATCTAAGCATCGTCACTCTTTTTTAAATACTGATGCCAATTTTCATTGATCACGTCAAAGTGCTCAACGCAGAACTCTTTTCTGTCTTTCAAATAGTCGTTTTCCACTTCATCGAGCAAGTTCTTATAGGCATCGGGATCGCTGCCATACACCAAGCATAACGTGGAGAAGTAACGCTGCAGGTCGAAACTGTGCTCGTCGATGTATTCCCCCAAGTCGTAATACTCTGGGCGGTCTTCTGACTCGAAAGCGAACATGTCTGCAGCGCTGATAGCAGCGTCGGCCCCATGCTCTACGTAGTTAAGCAGTAGCACGGTTGCTAGGTTATCAACCGCATCTTCTTCTTTACCCAATATGGCAATGTTCTTATCTTCGATATACGCATGCCCAGTCTCGTGTAGCAGGGTGTGCAGCAAGGTATCAATAGCGCCGGTTTGCGCAGATTTCCCATACTCTTTTTCGTATTGGTTCTTCTCAAAGTAATTGAGTGACTCAGCGTAAAAACTGTAAGGGATCAGTACTTGATGGGTTTGTGGATCGTAGAGTGGTCCTTCTTCCCCGCCATATTGAATGGTTAATGGCTTCTCAAACATGAAGAGTTGGTTTGATAGGTCGACCACGGTGTCATTAACGCCACTGCTTTGAATCTCTCGTTTGAGCTGCTCTTCTTCGGTATTTTGCGGTGTAGAGTACTCGACGATTAGGTTACTTTGGGTGGCTTGTTCACTAGATGCATAAGTTGTGGCAAACATTGCACTCAGGGCTAGGCTGCAGGTCAATGTTCGTTTCAATAATGTCATCGGCTATCCTTGTGATTACGTTGCGATTCAGAGTCGTGCTGGGGGTAACAACTCCAAGCTGTGTACCCTGATTTAGTTATTGCGTTAGAGTATAAGTTTAGACGGAATTTTGATGCATCGAGGACTGCAATTTTTGAAGTAGGCGCTATCCTATCAATGAATAATCCGCTTAGAGATTCGCCACAAAGAATAAGTAAGCTGAATGAGCGGTGTCGATGTGATTCGTTTCTATTGGTAATTAACAGATAAATTTCGGTTCAACACAACCCTTGTGCTATACTCCGCGCCCCAATCCGAATTGGCTTGTTTAATCTTAGGAAATTATTATGAGTGTTAAAAACGAACTTCAACAAATTAACAACCGTCTAGACAAGTGTCGCCACAAGTTAGATGCTGCTAAAACTCGTAATGATCGTCCTGTTGTTCGTCAGTTCGAGGAAGAGATTAAGAAGCTAACTAAGAAAATTGCCCAGCTTAAACACAAAGAAAGCTATGATGTGAACCAAGAGCGTAAGTCTCTGGTTGATATGCCATTTAGCCGTGAGATCACTAAGGCTGAGCAAGCGGATATGGGTAAACTTAAAAAGTCTGTTAAAGGACTCGTAATTGTTCACCCAATGACGAAGATCGGTAAAGAACTTCGCATTGAGGTTATGACTGGTTACGCACCGAAAAAATTCTAATTACCAGCGATGGTGATGAAAGAGGAGCTAGAAATAGCTCCTTTTGCTTTTTTAGGTATTAAGAAAGCAGAGTCAGCGGCATAGATACTCACGCCGTTTTCAACTTTTAGGAGGTGACTGTTGTCACAAATCCTTTTATCTCCTATAAAAGTTAACGTGCTACTAACATGGTACTAAGCGATCGCAGTAATGTGTTCGCTTTTCGAATCCACACTTTCTCTCCAGTTTGTATAAATATAGGTAGAGCAGCACAAATAATTACAGATAAAACTAGACTCATTAGGGAAGATGAGAACGTAAAAAAATAGAGGTTATATGAATCAATTAATTTCAATTGGACCACTAGAATCCTTCCTAATCGCGATTAGTGTTTTGTTTCTAGGTCATTTCGTCAATGCAAAGCTTCCGATTCTCAAAAAGTACAACATTCCAGAGCCCATTGTCGGCGGCTTGATTGTCGCTTTTGCTATTACAGCCCTGCACTTTAACGGCCTTGATCTTGAGTTTTCCTTGCCCCTGCAGAACACGTTTATGTTGATGTTCTTTGCAACGGTCGGTCTTGCGGCGAACTACACGCAGCTGATAAAAGGTGGTGCTAAGGTATTCCTATTCTTAGGGGTAGCGTCGGTTTACATCATTATCCAAAACGGTGTAGGCGTAACCTTAGCTACGGCACTAGGCCTTGAACCCTTGATGGGTTTGATTGCTGGCTCTATCACCCTTTCGGGCGGTCACGGCACAGGCGCGGCTTGGTCTCAAACTTTTGCAGACACGTTTGGCATTGCAAATACGCTAGAAATCGCGATGGCTTCAGCGACCTTTGGTTTGATCATCGGTGGTATTATCGGTAGCCCAGTGGCGCAAAAGCTGATTGATAAAAACCAGCTTGAATCTGAGTACGGCACTGGCACGCAAACACATGAACGCTTCCCTGAACTTGTTACTTACAACGAGTATGAAGAAGACAAAGTGACGGCGAAGAAGGTGATTGAAGTGTTGTTCATCCTTCTTATCTGTATCACGGGTGCGAAGTACCTAGAGCAGTGGGTGGCGACTTTTGAAATTTCTTGGTTGATGATTCCTGACTTCGTTTACGCGTTGTTTATCGGTGTGTTCATCACTAACGTGTTTGAAGTGACTAAGCTGCATAAGACTGACAGCGAAACGGTCGATATTCTTGGTACGGTGTCATTGTCACTGTTCCTAGCAATGGCGCTAATGAGCCTTAAGCTTTGGAACATATTTGACCTTGCGATTCCGTTCTTGGTTATCCTGGCGGTTCAGGCGGTTGTGTTAGGTATCTTCTCTTACTTTGTGACGTTCAAAGTAATGGGTTCTAACTACGACGCAGCGGTTATGGCAGGTGGTCACTGTGGTTTCGGCCTAGGTGCAACACCAACAGCGGTAATGAACATGGGCTCTTTGGTGAACCGTTTTGGTCCTTCACCACAGGCGTTCATGGTGGTGCCAATTGTTGGTGCCTTCTTTATCGATATCGTTAACCTGATTATCCTTCAGGGTTACATCTCGTTTATCGGTTAATGTTCGCCTTTACTTAAACGCAATGTGCTTATCGCACTAAGATGAATACAAGAAAGCCAGTCTGTTGACTGGCTTTTTTTGTTCTTGTTTATCGAGGTTTTCTTGCCTGATACCCCTGCGGTTAGGGCTCTGTCACATCAACACGCCCTAAAGTGTTGTAACGACTTCATCAAGAGTTAGGCGCGCTTTTGGTTTGCCGTAGTTGTAGTCTTCGCCGTCTTTGTGGTAGCCGATAGCTAGAGCTACATCAACAACGTGACCTTCTAGTTCGTCAGCAAACTCTTCGCTGATCATAGCTGCATCTACACCTTCCATAGGTGTTGAAGCGATACCTAGACGAGCTAGTGTGTGCAGTGTGTTACCTAGTGCGATGTAAACTTGAGACTTAGTCCAGTTACCGTTGAAACCTGTTTCGTCTGTGTTCATTTCTGCGAATGCGTAAGCACCTAAGAATTGCTCGTACATTTCAGCTGGTAAGTGACCAGAGCTTACTTCTGTATCAGCACGCTTCGCGAATTTCTCTTTAGTGTACTTAGGATCGTGAGCAAACAGGATCGTGTGTGACGCTTCTTTCGCATGTGGTTGGTTAAACTGGAACATGTTTTCGAAAGTATTGTGGAAGCGTTGTTTTGCTGCGTCACTCTCAATGATGATGAATTTCCAAGGCTGAGAGTTGATAGAAGAAGCTGACAAGCGAAGTGCTTCTTTGATTACTTCCATGTCTTCCGCAGAGATGCGTTTTTCTGCATCGTATTTTTTAGCTGTGTAACGAGTGTTTAGATCAGTAATGATTGGATGAGTCATGTTGAATCCTAATATCTATCAATAATAAATGTTGTATGGTTTTATGTTCAGTTACGTCAACAATAAACGGATAACCAATTTAAACGAATCTCAATAGATTGAACGTCTAAATAGTTATCGAACATGCCCCAATAAATCGAGTATCTGCGGTAGCTCAAGTCGATGGGTGTAAGATAATAGAAGAATGACTCGGGAAAAATAGCGAACATATCAAATCACTATGGTTAATAATGTCCATAATGATTCAATAAGTGTGATCTTAATGGAGGTGGAATCTCTAGATTCAGTAGCTTAGTACGCTTTGATACCATATTGGCGCAATAATGGCGGAAGTACGCTGTCTAGGTTGGGGATATCTTCTGGCGTGATTTCGATTAAACCAAAACCATGCTCTTCATAGATTTTTCTCGTAGCTTCACGTTTATTTTCGGCGATTGGCGCAGAATCAGTTCCCCAGAACTGGATGTATACTTTGCCACTTGGTAGATAAAAATCGCTGATCACTTCTTTTGATATCGGAAGCGGACGCTCGTACGCATGGACCACTCCTGCCATATAAAGCCAGTTATCAATGATCAGCTCTCCCTTTGATCGAACATAATGCCCGTCTAAGCTTCGGTGCTTCGCCTCAAATTTCTGACGAAAACTGGAGAATGACACATCGGTCGAGTGGCTTTCAGCATCATGCCCTAGGAATTCAACAACAGACTGCTTTAAACGTTTATTGCGAACCAATGAGTCGTGCCATACCACGAATAAGTTTTGAGTCGCTTTGTCTTCTCTTTGTTCACCTCCGGCTTTTAAGCCTGTAGAGGTGACATGCCAACCGTCTTCTTCTTTTGTTATCCAACCAAGCTCGTTGAGCAGTAAGTTGATTTTCTTTGCGCTGAGTTGAAAGGCACTGCCAAGCTGGGTGGCGGTGAGTGTTTTTCCTGAGAATGAGTCCAAATCGATAAGCAGTTTCTCTGGCCAGACAATAAAGACACCAAACTTCTTGTGTTCGACATATTCCCCACCAAAGCTTTCTCCCCGTTCTGTGAGAATCCAACGCTCTTGTGAACGCACTATATAGCCCGCTGTTTTTAGATCGCTAAATAAAGCTTTAGCTTCTATGCCTTTTTGTTTAGCGAGTGCGGATGTGGAAATTTTGTCTGACATAGTCTTTTCTCAAATAGCGGAGTGATCAGCTGATGGGTGTTGGATATATATATGATGCGATAGCGTTGGTAAATACCATATCACATCTATCAATGCTAACTGCAGTTCAGTGGTCTATGTTTTTAGTAGAGCGTTAGGTCTCGTTTTGTATGTTGAGCAAAATGTAGCTCAACCTGTAATTAAATTACATGTATCGCGATTTTGCTCATCTGGGTGCATATTTTATATACGTGACACGATGTTCTTTTATACGGCTTATATAGATCTTAGATGCTATATTTTATTAAATGTGACTTTAATCACTATTTATTTTTAAGTATTACAAAATAAAATGTGATCTAGATCGTGTGTTGATGATATCTATTCTCATTAATGTGGCTTTGTAATTTAAATTCATGGTGTTTTTGTGATCTAAGGTGTGCTTGTTAACCCGAAAGTGTTTTTCGTGTGTGATGGCTATCACGAAAGTTGGGCTAAGGTGCATTTTGGAAATGTTGTGATACATTTTAATCGACTTTTGAGTACACACTTTCGGTCATTTGACCAACCAATACATTACGGGGTTCTACCTATGTTATCACCAGAAGCAAAGATTAAGGTTCAAAACTTTGGTCGTTTCTTATCCAATATGGTAATGCCAAACATCGGCGCATTTATTGCGTGGGGTTTCATTACTGCACTATTCATCCCAACGGGTTGGTGGCCTAACGAAACGTTAGCATCAATGGTTGGTCCTATGATTACATACCTACTGCCACTATTGATTGGTTACACCGGTGGTAAAATGGTTGGTGGTGACCGCGGTGCGGTAGTGGGCGCTATCACAACAATGGGTGTTATCGTTGGTACTGATATCCCAATGTTCATGGGTGCAATGATTGTAGGTCCACTAGGTGGTATCGCAATTAAGAAATTCGATGAAGCTGTTCACGGTAAAGTGAAGAGTGGTTTCGAAATGCTAGTGAACAACTTCTCTGCGGGTATCATCGGCATGATCTGTGCGATCATCGCGTTCATCGTGATTGGTCCTGCGGTTAAGATTCTGTCTGGCGGACTTGCGGCTGGCGTAAACGCAATGGTAGAAGCGGGTGCACTACCTCTAGCATCTATTTTTGTTGAACCTGCGAAAATTCTATTCCTAAATAACGCAATCAACCACGGTATCTTCTCTCCACTAGGTATCCAGCAATCTGAAGAGATGGGTCGCTCTATCTTCTTCCTAATCGAAGCAAACCCAGGTCCTGGTTTTGGTCTTCTACTTGCTTACATGGTGTTTGGTAAAGGTAGCGCGAAGCAATCTGCTGCTGGTGCATCTATCATCCACTTCCTAGGGGGTATCCACGAAATTTACTTCCCTTACGTTCTAATGAACCCACGTCTAATTCTTGCGGTAATCGCAGGTGGTATGGCGGGTGTATTCACTAACGTAATGTTCGATTCTGGCCTTATCTCTCCAGCATCACCAGGCTCTATCTTCGCAATCTTACTGATGACGCCAAAAGGCTCTTACATCGGTGTTGTATTGTCAGTTATCGCAGCAACAGCAGTATCTTTCTTAGTGGCTTCAATTCTGCTTAAAACTTCAGCTCAAGATGACGACGAAGACTCTCTAGAAAAAGCGTCTGCACAAATGAAAGACATGAAAGCGTCTTCTAAAGGTGCAGCAGCAGAAGCAAACGTAAACCTAGCGGATGTAAAAGCAGTTTATGTAGCGTGTGATGCGGGTATGGGTTCAAGTGCAATGGGTGCAGGTCTACTACGTAAGAAAGTAGCAACAGCTGGCCTAGACATTGAAGTAACCAACTACGCAATCAACAACCTACCGGCTGATTCGCAAATCGTTATTACGCATAAAGACCTAACAGACCGTGCTCGTAGCACTGTGCCAGGTGCGATGCATATGTCTCTAAACAACTTCCTAGACGGCGGCGTATACGACCAACTAGTTGCCGAGCTTGTCGATGCTCAAAGTGGTGAAGCGAAAGTAGAAGCTCCGGCTCCAGCAGCAGCTCCAGCGCAAGAAGGCAACAAGCTTGCACTGACTGACGACAGCATCTTCCTTGGCCTTAAAGCGACTCAAAAAGAAGACGCAATCAAGTTTGCTGGCGAACAATTAGTAAAACTTGGCAACGTATCACCAGAATACGTAGATGGCATGTTTGCTCGTGAAGAGCTTGTGTCTACTTACCTAGGTGAGTCTATCGCAGTACCACACGGCACAATCGAAGCGAAACAGTACGTACAAAAAACCGGCATCGTTTTCTGTCAGTACCCTGAAGGTATTCAGTGGGGCGAAGATGAAGATGATATCGCGAAGATGGTTATCGGTATTGCCGCACAAGGCGATGAGCACAACATGGTGCTGATGGCGATTACCAATTCACTCGATGATGAAGAAGCTGTGGAATGCCTACAGAACACAACAAACCCTGCTGATGTTCTACGTATTCTCAACGGAAACTAAAAAGCTCTAGTCAAGCTCCTGAGTGAAGGAGGCCGGTATCCCCCTACTGGCCTCATTTTCGGTCTTAATCTTTCTAACAAGATTCAGTCTGAATAGCTTACTGCTTAATGCCTAGGGCACATCGTCAAGGCATGTTGTTGAGCAGTTAGCTATCTAGATTCAAATATTTATAAGGTCAAAATTATGAAAGCGTTACATTTTGGTGCAGGTAATATCGGTCGTGGTTTCATTGGTAAGCTTCTTTCTGATGCTGGTATGAAGGTTACGTTTGCTGACGTAAATGAAACGGTTGTAAATGCGTTAATTGAACGCCAAGAATACCCAGTTAAGATTGTTGGCGAAGAGTGTGTTGTCGAAGTTGTTAAGAACGTGACAGCAGTAAACTCAGCGACAAGCGCAGTAGTAGATTGCATTGCTGAGTCTGATCTTGTGACGACTGCAGTGGGCCCTACGGTTCTTAAAATCATCTCTAAGTCTATCGCTCAAGGCATTGAAAAGCGTGCAGCAGCAAACAACACGGCACCAATGAACATCATCGCGGCAGAGAACATGGTTCGCGGTACTAGCCAATTAAAAGCAGCAGTGTTAGAGCACCTTTCTGATGAAATGAAAGCCTTCACTGAAGAGCACATTGGCTTTGTTGATTCAGCGGTCGACCGTATTGTGCCACCGGCAGAAGCGGGCGAAACAGATCCTCTAGCGGTAACGGTTGAAACGTTCAGCGAGTGGATCGTAGATCAAACACAATTCAAAGGTGAGATTCCAAACATCCTAGGAATGGAATGCACTGATAACCTAATGGCTTTCGTTGAGCGTAAACTGTTCACGCTAAACACAGGTCACTTGGTAACGGCATACCTTGGTGTGCTTGCAGGTCATGAGACTATTAAAGACTCTATCGAAGATGACGTAATCCGCGCTGAAGTAACAGCGACGATGGAAGAGAGTGGTGCGGTTCTGATTAAGCGTTACGGCTTTGATCCAGAAGCACACGCTGCCTACATCCAAAAGATTCTAGGTCGTTTTGCTAACCCGTTCCTACGTGATGAAGTAGACCGCGTTGGTCGTCAGCCAATTCGTAAACTGAGCCCGCAAGACCGCCTAGTTAAGCCTCTAAACGGTACATTAGAGTACGGCCTACCGAATGCTCACCTAGTAAAAGCAATCGCTGCTGCGTTCCATTACAAGAACGAAGACGACCCACAAGCGGTTGAACTTCAAGCAATGTTCGCAGAAAAAGGCTTTGCTGAGACATTAGCGCATTATTCTGAGCTGAATAGTGACTCAGAAGTTGTTAAACTAGCGGAAGAAGCTTATCTAGCATTGAAATGATAAACCATCAAAGTGCCACACCAGTGGCACTTTCTTATTGTCGAGCCGTTATGCCAATACAAACAAGCCATGAAACTGAATTACTCGAAGCCCTTTCGGAAGCTGAGAGTGCTAGCGCCTGCCTAATGGCTGCTTATGATGCATTGGACGACACGGTAGATGCCGTATTAAAAAACATCTTTAAGAAAGACGACACTGCAATTAAGTTCGTTGTCGAGCCACTTCTCAACAGTGGTGGGCCGTTAGGCGAGATCATGATTCGTGCTAAGTTGCTACTCGGACTTGGCGTGATCAGTAAAGAACTCTACGACGATCTAGAGGTTTTCGTTACCTTGAAAGAGTGGGCGAAAATACAGGGTGAAGACACCAGCTTTACAGAAGTTGATGTGATATTTGAGCTCAACAAGGTGCACGCGATTCAGCGTATTATGCCTATCGAATATGACGCGGAGATGGTGGAAACCATGTCTGGCCCAATGCTTGAAATGTTCTTGGGGCGACATAATCAAAAGGTGAAGTCGACGATCGTATTAGCTATCACTGACATTATCACTACCTTGTGCCGAGATAACGCGCTGAGCTCTTAGCTCTAGTTTGCAGCCCTGCTTATCTTGTTTCACACCCTACATATCTTGTAGTTGTTGGTTCGTTTCAATACAAAGATTAAAATGATGGCGGTTTCTCTCGTTGGAGAAATCGCTTTGTTGTTTTTGTGCTTCTAAAAAATATCCGAAATATCTTCCCATTAAATACAAAAGCAGCAGGCACAAAAAAAGCCACATTCAGTGGCTTTTTCTATTCAAGACGCTCTCTTTATAAAAACGCCCTGCTATTCAAGACTATAGGAATTATAGGTCTTGGATGTTCTCAGCTTCTAGCTCTTGGAAGTAGCGTAGAGTCTTAACTTTTAGCTCTTGTTGAGCTGGCTCATCAGCAACGATGATAGCTTTACGGTGCATCTGTAGAGCTGTAACAGTCCACATGTGGTTTACAGAACCTTCGATAGCCATTTGAAGCGCTTGAGCTTTGTTGTGGCCTAGAGAAAGGATCATCACTTCTTCTGCATCTAGAAGAGTCGCAACACCGATAGTTAGTGCGTATTTAGGAACTTGGTTGATGTCGCCATCGAAGAAACGAGAGTTCGCGATACGAGTGTCTTCAGTCAACGTTTTGATACGAGTGCGTGAAGATAGAGAAGAACCTGGTTCGTTGAATGCGATGTGACCGTCGATGCCTACGCCGCCCATGAACAGGTTGATTTTGCCGTATGAACGGATTTTCTCTTCGTATGCTGCACAGTGAGCATCGATATCTTCAGCTTTGCCGTCTAGCAGGTTGATGTTTTCTGCTTGGATATCAACGTGGTTGAAGAAGTTCTCGTGCATGAATGTGCGGTAAGACTCTGGGTGGTTAGGGTCGATGCCAACGTACTCATCCATGTTGAATGTTACAACGTGCTTGAAGCTAACTTCGCCAGCTTTGTAAAGTTCAATTAGCTCAGCGTAAGTAGTTAGAGGTGTGCTACCAGTAGGAAGACCTAGTACAAATGGACGCTCAGCCGTTGGAGCGAACTTGTTGATTGAATCTGCGATATGACGAGCAGCCCATTTACCTACTTTAGCTTTGTTGCTTAATGGAATAAGTCTCATTGATTTTGCCCCTAGAAATAAAATTTTATAGTGTTCTGAAACATTAATTCGCATTATAAAATAAGTTATCCAGTTCCGCTATTGTTTTAGGTCAAGTTTTTGCTTTTTTCGTCGTAACTGTGACTGGAACTCTCAAAATTGCACGATTATTGTATGGATATTTGGTGGCGTTAAACAAGATTAATACGTTTGTCATATACAGCAATGTTGATCTAATTCAGCACCTGAAAGGGTTGGTGTGTTTCTATACCTTGATACGATTATTGCAATAATGGCATCGCTCGAACCATTGACGAATTTTGGTGCATTAACGTGTTTCGAGTATAAACAAGCGTTGAGCGTATAGTTGAAACTAGAAAAATAATGATGGCAATGGAGCGCTATCGTGATAAAAGACAGGGGCAGGATGAAGAACGATGAATCTCAGTGGGATGAATACCCATAAGATTGAACGAGAGCTGTGTTTTAGTCACGCTATCGCTATGAATTGTATATAAATATTGGTAAAAATGGATAGGTTGGCTAAACTTACCAATTACAAAGAAGATGTGTGTTTGAAGGCAAAAAAAAGCCCAAAGTGATGAGGTATCACTTTGAGCGATTTTACTAATCTTCTAACACTAACTCACTTTCGTATTCTTCCCTAGATACGTCGCCGCGTTTGCAGCCGTTTAGGGTGTGAAAGCGACGGCGTCCACGAGCCAGTTGAATGTACTTCAACCAAACACGCTCTAACTTGGACTTTGCCTTATGAGGGTGAGACAACACTTTAATGAAGTGTTTTTCTTCTGCATTGATTGGTGCTAGTTCACCAGTTTCAAGTGCAAGCATAGTGTCACCAAACAAGGTTAGGATTTCCTCTTCTGAAAGAGTAAAATCACCCGACTTAGCGAACCCTCTCGGGAATTTAATGGTGTCATAAAAACGTTTTTTTCCGTGTCGGAATTCGGTCTCAGACATATCAGCCTCAGTAATGTGGTTAGATAGAAATTAGTGTTTATTGCTCACGCGAAAATATTGTTAAAAGGCTAAAATAGGAAACAAAATGTTTTTGCCTTTACGATAAACAATCCTAGATCGGCTAGTTAGCAGATTTATTACAGAGATGTATTTGATGGATGTGAAAGTATTTAGAACCTTTCTTGAGGTTGCAAGGGTGCGCCATTTTGGGCGTGCAGCTGAAAACTTGTATTTAACACAAGCGGCGGTGAGTGCGCGGATCAAACAGCTTGAAGGCTATTTTGATACTCAGCTCTTCATTCGTGACCGCAATAACATCAAACTCACATCTTCCGGTGAACGTTTGATTGGTTATGCCGAAGTGATGGTGTCCACCCTACAACAAGCCAAATTTGAGCTGTCGTTAGAGAGTGGTAAAGCCTTGCAGTTAACGCTGGGCGGCACGCCGAATATTTGGGATGCGTATCTGCAAAACTGTTTAAGTGTGGTAACCGACTCTTTTGGTGGTTACGGCTTTATGGCAGAGGTGATGGGGCGCGAGCAACTGAACCGTAATTTGTTAGAACGAACCTTAGATATGGCTTTCGCGTTCGATCAGATCAAAGCAGAAGAGCTGAACTGTAAAAAAGTCGCTGACTTGGTTTTGGTGTTGGTATCAACGCAGCAAGATGATCTGGAATCTGTATTTCAACATAAGTATGTTTATGTGGATTGGGGAACGCGCTTTGGTTCTGAACACGCAGAACGTCACCCTAAAGTGCCAGCACCGTACCTACGTACCTCTACAGCCCGTATCGCCCTCGATTTCATTTTAGAGAAAGGCGGCAGTGCGTATCTTCCGGTGTCTCTAGTCGAACCTTTTATCGATTCGGGTCAGCTGCACAAGGTGAAAGGGGTTGAAGACTGGTATCTCCCAATTTATCTGAGCTACCGTAAAAGCAGTACCTCGGTTGATGCGATCATGCAGGTTGAGAAGTTGGTTAATGAGATTGACCCATCGACGGCTTACACATTGCAGCAAGCCGCTGAACAAGCACCTGAGTAACGGCATTCGCGGTAAGCAGTGGCTTTGCTGATTAGATTCAATAAAAAATGGCTCCCAACTAATTGTATAGTTGGGAGCCATTTTTGTTTTAAACCAGAAATGTACTTCTTTTCGGAACTAGAGATCGTTTCTAATTCCATAAATATCGTTTAAGCCTGGTATGTGTAGCCTTTATTAAAAGCCCTATAGGTTCATTAGATTCTCAATAGACTCTTCAAGAGAGCGTGACATGTACGAATGGATTTGATTGCCATCCGTTGCGTCAATCTCGATCATAGAAATCCCGTTGTCCGCTTTGTCTTCAAGAAAGCTTAGAGACTGCTCGACTGATTGACTGGTGAGAACCTGTTGATTTGATAAAACAATACGACATGTGTGTAGAACCATAGCCTTTTCCTTTTTATATTCGATAGGTCTCTGCATCTTGGCGTGCTAAGTACCGATCGTTGACGTTGTGAGAAGAATGCCCTCTCTAGGTTAAATTTAGTCGAATTGAATAAAATTAAAACCCTTTTTTGTGATTTATCTGACCTTCGCTTCCGAAAGTGGCTAGCGACAATGGTGGTTCACGGTAAACTTTTAGGTATCGGATCAAACGCTATGGTAAGTGGGAAGAGTACGGCATGTCGAAAAAGATCAATCACAACAGCAGCTTAACCAGTGAGCAGTGCCATTTGGCTCGATATGCACGAGATGCTCGCTTTGATGGGATGTTTTTTACAGCGGTGAAAACGACAGGAATTTTTTGTCGCCCGATTTGCCCAGCCACACCACCCAAAGAAGAAAACGTCGAATATTTTTCCCATCAAGCTCAAGCATTGAAAGCGGGATATCGTCCTTGTTTACGTTGTCGACCAGACAGCGCACCTTTTTCGCCGGCTTGGAAGGGCGTCGAAACCACTTTCTTACGTGCGATGCAGTTGATTGATAATGGCGCTCTGAATTCAGGATCTATCGTCGACCTTGCAACGCGGTTAGGTATTTCAGATCGTTATTTACGAACCTTATTCGACAATTACATCGGCGTGTCACCCAAGCAATATAGCCTGTACAGTCAATTGATGTTTGCCAAGCAGTTGCTGCACACCAGTAGCATGAGCATTACTGATGTCGGCTTTGCTAGTGGCTTCAATAGTACGCGCCGTTTTAATGATGCCTTTCAAAAAGAGCTGCAGCTTTCGCCAAGCCAAATTAGGCGAGCGAAGCCAAGTGACACTCAGAGTAATCATATTCAGCTTGGTTTTCATGGACCCTTAGATTGGAACCACTTGTTGAGGTTTTATCGACGAAGAATGATTGAGGGCTTAGAAGGCGTTGGCGAAGATTATTATAAGCGCACGGTAAATGTGAACGGGTCAAAGGGTTGGTTCAAGGCGACTTTAGCCAAAGATAACCGCTTGGATATTGAATTCGAGTTGGATGATATAAGCCAATTAAGAAGCTTGATTGCGAATATCCGCCGTATGTTTGATCTTGATGTCGATATTGCCAAGGTTGAGACGTTCTTTACGACTATCGATCCTAACTTGGTGGCTAAGAGTGGTATCCGTATTCCTGGCGTGTGGAGTGCTTGGGAGGCAGGCGTGAGAGCGATTCTAGGACAGCAAGTTTCGGTAACCGCGGCGATTGGTCAGCTTAACTTATTGGTCAAAGAGCTTTCTGATGAACATGAGAAAGCCAGCTTCCCAACACCAAAACAGATAGCGGACGCTGATGTTAGCTTCTTGAGAATGCCGGGAAGCCGCAAAGAGACCCTAAAGCGTTTTGCCGAATACATGGTCGACAATGAAGCTGAGCATCCTTCCAAATGGATTGAGCTAAAAGGGATTGGGCCTTGGACTATTCAATATGCACTGCTTCGCGGGTTAAGCGAACCTAATCATCTGTTGGTTGGTGACTTGGTGGTGAAGAAGTTTATTGAGCATCGCCCCGCCATCAACACGGAGAGTGTTTCGCCTTGGGGTAGTTACGCCACGTTCCACTGTTGGAATCAGTCTTAATCGGAATACTAAGTTAGGAGATATCATGGACAACCGTTTTACTTACTATGAGAGCCCATTGGGAACCGTGACGTTACAGGCGAACGATGAAGGCTTGCTCGGCCTTTGGTTCGAGACACATACCACCAAGCCGGAACCGTTGGGTGTTCAAGATGATAGCTTTCCGATCTTTGCATTGGCTATCGAGCAGCTTAATCGCTATTTCTCGGGCGAAGCTATTCAGTTTTCTGTGCCGATTGCAGCCAAGGGCACGCCATTTCAGCAGTCGGTTTGGCAGGCGCTGACGACCATTCCTTATGGAGAGACTTGGAGCTATGCACAACTGGCCGATGCGATAGGCAATCCGAAAGCCGTTCGTGCTGTGGGTTTGGCGAATGGCAAAAATCCGGTTTCAGTGATTGTGCCGTGTCACCGTGTGATTGGTAAAAACGGCAAACTGACGGGTTATGCAGGTGGCGTAGAACGTAAACAGCACTTATTGGTGATAGAGGGAAGAGAGCAAGACTAGCAAGCGATTTAGCCATGAGCCTGTCGAGATGCTGGCTGAATATCTCGTACTACTTAATGGTGAAGGCGAGTGGTTCTTAAAATATGACTTTGAATTAAAATCAACGCTTTCTGGGAAATATCGATTTGGTTGCATATTCTTTGACTATGTTCTCTAGGCAAGGATGCCCAAATGAATAGATTCCCCTTACTAATATCTGGCTGCAGCTCTGCATTATTTGACAGGTTGTTTAACTGATACCAGCCGACCTTTCGAGGTTCCACAGCTTGCTCTGTTCAAAGGTATGTATGAGAACGCAGATAATGACAGTTATCTACTTTTTGAATCCGGGCAAGTGACTTATCAAACAACGGATAATTCCGTGACTCGAACCTATCGTGTTGATGATGACTTGATCACCATTGAATTCAATTCTGGAAGCAGCCGAACTGACTCTAGACTAGTGATGCGCATTCAACAGAAGGGCGAGATGCTAACTTGCAACCAATGTCCAGCGATACAATTGAGTAACGTCTGGACACTTGTAGATAAGCCTGTGAAAGACAGTTCGAACTAGAAAAGATCTCCGAATTAGAAAAGATCGCCATTAAGCCATAGGTGTGCAGCGATACTGACGGCATAGCCAATCATGATCACTGGCATCCATTTCAAGTGGCCAAAGAAGGTGTATTTGCCATGCGCCGCGCCCATTAACGCCACACCTGCCGCACTACCAATAGATAACAAGCTGCCGCCAACGCCTGCGGTTAAGGTGATCAGTAGCCAGTTACCCATCGACATTTGAGGTTCCATCGATAACACGGCAAACATCACCGGAATGTTATCGACAATCGCAGATAAGATCCCCACCATGATGTTGGCCCAAATTGGATCCCATTGGCTATACATCACGCCAGAGGCAAGCTCCAAGTATCCCAGTAGACTCAAGCCACCTACACACATTACCACGCCGTAGAAGAACAGCAGAGTGTCCCATTCGGCATGGGACACTCTTCGAAATACATCAAAGGGCACGACTGAACCGAGTCGCTTCAATGCCCCCCCATCATTGTTGGCAATCGCCACCGCTTTTTTCTTCGCCAGTGAATTTGGTAAGGTCTTACGCAAGAAATAACCAAAGAACTGTAGATACGCCAGCCCCATCATCATGCCCATTACTGGAGGGAAGTGGAGTACGGCATGGAAAGCAACCGCAGTGCCGATGGTCATGATGAACAACAACACGATGCGTCTTGCACCGCGTTTTAATTCAACGTGCTGATGCACCGTGTCGGGTTGGGTTGTGGGAACAAAGTAAGACATGATCATTGCAGGGGCGAGGTAATTCATCACTGAAGGAATAAATAAGGGAATGAATTCACTGAAGCTCACATAACCAGCCTGCCACACCATCAACGTTGTGATGTCACCGAATGGGCTGAACGCGCCGCCAGCGTTAGCGGCTATCACGATATTCACACAGGCTAGGTTAACGAATTTAGGGTTAGATCCTGCGACTTTCAGAACCACGGCGCACATCAATAGAGCTGTGGTGAGGTTGTCGGCGATCGGTGAGATAAAGAAGGCCAGAATACCGGTTAGCCAGAACAGAGAGCGGAAATTAAAGCCTTTGCCCACCATCCACGCTTGCAGCGCATCAAACAGTCTTCTCTCTTCCATGGCGCTGATGTAGGTCATGGCGACGAGTAGGAAAAGTAACAGCTCAGCGTATTCCAGTAAGTTGTGTTCGAGTGCTTGCTTAGCGACTTCAACAAGGTTGTGTTCTTGGTAGATAAAACCAATGATTATCCAGATCAGTCCTGCTGCAAGTAACACTGGCTTAGATTTTCGGAGCTTTAGGTACTCTTCCATCATCACCACGATGTAGGCGACAACGAAAATGGTCAGGGATAGGTAGCCAGCGAATGAGTTGGTGAGCTTGAGTGGTTCTCCCAACTGAGAAGTGGCAGCACCTGCTACCGAAGAAAAGAGTAACAAAGAGAGAACAGCAGAAAGCTGGATACCTAACATGGATTACGCTCCGAAGTTAATAAGTTATTAACACGGGTAAAAGAGTAGACCTAAATAACCATGTGCAGTGTGATAGATATCTTAATAATTCAATAGATTATAATGAAAGGAATAGACTGTGATGTGAACGAAATACGGTCTTACATACTCAAAATTACTGTCTTCCACACTTAAGTTAAAGACTAAAGACCAAAGACCAAAGAAAAAGCCCTACCGGACTCAGTGCCGATAGAGCTTATTCGAAATTGCCAACATTATGCAGCATTGAGATCAAACGTCAGTGTTTGTTCTGCTGCACATACTTCAACAGGCCAGCCATAGGATTGGTATTCAAGCGCAAGTTTGTCCGCTACTACGCGAGATACTGTTGCAGTGATCCACATGCCTTTGCCCATTACTTGATATTTAAGCGTTCTCATTTCCATAGTCATCACCGTTCTCCTTCTATATTGGCTGCGCGAAGTCTATAGCACCTCTGAGGGCTGAAATTTCGAATTAAGCTCAAATTCTTTATAAAATGGCTCACTGTTTGCGCTTGGCTCAAAACTCAATCAACTAAGGGAAAACGGTTGCGTTCTGGAGGCAAAATCACTTTTTAAGTCTCTGTATTATAATCGAATTAAAATTGACCAGAAAAACAATGTAAGAGATCTCTTACAGCATTATCAGAGATCGCACTAGGTAAAAACTTCTCACTAGAAGCCAGACTTGTGTGGCGATTGTGTGCGTTTTTGGTTGCGCTGTTGAAGCAAGATTTTTTAGTTTTGTATGTGAAATATTCTAATTTATTTAGCGTATGGTCCTGCTTTTAAATCCAAATCACAGTTTTATATGTTGCTGTGCTTCTTTTATTTAAACCGATACGCTATTTGATTTTGGTCATTAACCTTTCGAACATTAGTTTGCACTATCTATACGTGTTCTGTTCCACATAAACGAGATGTATAGAGGTCCTTATGACTAATCCAACCAAAACCGATCGTAAAGTCACGATCGGCAGCTATATCGCACTCGCGTTCGCGATGGTGTTCTTTTCAGGCTTAATGCAGTCCAATGAATGGTATGGAGTGTTCGATTTTACAACGCTCAACGGTTCATTCGGTAAGGTCGCTTACGATGTGAGTGAAACGGCCGATGGTATTCAAGCGGCAACGACGTCACTGCGTGGTAAAGGCGGTAGTGGTGCTCGCGACGGTTTCATTTTTGCTTTGACACTTATTCCGACTGTGATGTTTGCACTGGGTATGATCAACGTACTTGAGCACTACGGTGCACTGGATGCGGCTCGTAAACTACTGACACCTCTGCTTCGCCCTCTGATGGGTATTCCGGGTAACTCAGGCTTGGCACTGATCGCGTCTTTGCAAAGTACCGATGCTGGCGCAGCGATGACACGTCAGTTGAAAGATGAAGGGCATCTCACTAAGCGTGAAACCGATGTGTTCACCATGTTCCAGTTTACGGCGGGTGCGGCGATCGTTAACTTTTTCTCTTCAGGTGCGGTGCTGTTCACTCTAACCGCGATGGACGGCTCTTTAGCGGTGACATCGTCAATTGGTTTGGCTGTCGCTGTGATGTTTATCTTTAAGTTTGTCGGCGCGAATCTGTTCCGTATTTACCTCAACATTACTGAAGGCAAAGAAGACAAACCAAAATCAGACAAAGAACAAAAACTGGAAGAGGAAGTAGCATAATGAGCGAAGTTAAAGCAAAGAAACCAATGGTTACTGATATTTTCGTTGAAGGTGCTAAGAAAGGCTGGGTTATTGCGACTACCTCTACGGTACCGAATGTTCTGATGGCGTTTGTGATCATCAAGGCGTTGCAGATAACGGGTGCGCTGGATTTGATGGGCAGTGTATTTGCTCCAATCATGGCGGTATTTGGTTTACCGGGCGAAGCGGCAGCGGTATTGATTGGTGCGTGGATGTCGATGGGTGGCGCGGTGGGCGTGGTTATCACGCTGTTTGACCAAGGTATTCTGAACGGCAACCATATCGCTATCTTGGCGCCGGCTATCTACTTGATGGGCTCTCAAGTGCAATACATGGGTCGTATTATGGGGCCAATTGGTACTGAAGGTCGCTACATCCCGGTGATGATCGCGATTTCGGTATTGAATGCGTTTGGTGCAATGTTCTTGATGAACATTATTTTGTAACGTGACTTTTAACAGTTAGCTGCGAATAGCTTTTAGACGTTACAAAAAAGGAAACCCCGTTTGGCTTTCACCAAACGGGGTCTGTTCTTTTCGTAGCCATCCTGCTACTGCGCGTTACTTATCTTTCAATAGGTAACTGGTGCTCCCTGCATCGTTCCTTGACGTGGCTAAATCCTTTAACCTATCCAATTCATCGCCGTCCTAGCGGTGTCCTTACTAACTCATCATCCTGACAAGTGACTCTATCCTAGAGCATAACTTCCTTACTGATAACTCATCCTAAGCCATCAAATCTTCATCCTGAAGATACCTAATCCGTTAGGCTTTTTCCTGTTCCTGCCAACTCCCTGTCGACATGTGTATTAAACACTGCAGAGGCTTTGCTCACAATCCACCTCAAGAAATAAATGTACCCGCTGATCGAAAGAAATATGCGTGGATTCATACAAAACAAGGGCTTGGGTTTGTATTTTAGGAATTTTCTGCGAAGCTTGATTGTGATCTCTTACGTTCGGTGTGAGAGATCTCTTACAAGTGCTCGGGCGCGATTTTCATTTTATCTCGGCGGGTGTTGTCGAACAGATAACAAAGAACACTGAGTAAACACAAAATAATAGGGAAATATGATGGTTACAGCACTTTACGCAGCCTTGCTGACGGTCGTAATGATTTGGTTAGCAATAGAGGTGATCAAGCAAAGGCGAATCAATCTTGTTGCTCATGCTGATGGCGGTGTCGAGTCGTTACAGATAGCACGTTCGGCACAAAGTAATGCTATGGATTACATCCCAATCACCGTTATTTTGATGGGATTGTTAGAGATGAATGGCGCCGGTGTGTGGCTGATTCATGTCATTGGTGTGGCGTTTATTCTGGGGCGTGTGATTCATGCGAAAGGGATCTTAGCGAAGAACTTCAAAGGTCGAAAAGTGGGTATGGTGTTAACGCTTATCTGCATGATCTCTTTGATTGTCCTAAACTTAGCTTACCTACCTTTTGATAAAATGTTCTAGGGAGCATTATGGCGTTGCGTCTTCCTCCTGCTTGGGCGATTGTCCTCGCAGGCTTGATACTCAACATCATGGCGATTGTCATGTCGAGTTTGGTGCTCGATAAAATTGAAGCTGAGAAAGCGGAATACAACGATCGCAAATACGGCAATGTGTACTCAATACAGCTTGCTTGGAATACGATTGAAACCCTAGAGCGCAAGCGTGAAGCGATTTTGATTCACCTTGATAAACCAGAAACGGTGCAGCCGACCACGGTTCTCGACGAAGCACTGCGTGGGCAACTTAGGCGTTGGGTGAGTAGCGAAGTGCCAAGTATCTCTTTGGCTCACTTACCGAAACTGATGATGCTGATAAACAGTGCACAAGAAGCGCAACGAACTCGAATCGATGATTACTATTTGGATAACCTGACCTTGGTTGAGTTAATCCAAAGGCTTGATGAGAAAATGGCTTTCTATAAGAACATCGCCCTGTTTCTTCAAGTATTTGGCTTGGCGCTTATCTTAGCTCGCGATCTCGCTAGAAGACCTTAATCTTTAACCTTACTTCGTTCATTTACTTATCGACTTGTACCGTTAGCGAGACTCGTTTGGCAGGTTAGGGTGCTGTTGGCCTTGGTACTTTGGTAACTGTTCTTTTAGCCCCTTAAACGTGCTCAGTGCACTGCCTATCGATAACTTGTTCATCAACCAATTTGGCAAGATGCCACCTGCGTTCGCATACGCGGTGTAGGTGATGTAGGTATTGCCATTAGTCAGCGGTTGCAGCGTCCAAAGAGCGTCCACATCGTAGATTCGAATGTACCCCGACTCTTTCGCCAAATAGTTCGACGCATCCTTTATCGACAAGACAAACTGACCATCTTCAATGCTGTATTTTGAGTAGGTCACCATGTCTCGATCTCTGGCAGGCCACGGTGCTTTGAATTGGGTATAGACGATGTTTTCATCTTCAGATATCTGCATCAACACACGGCTTTGCGATACATTATCTATCCAGTTTGGCACGTTCTCACTGTCTTCCAATAACAGTAAAAAACCGGAGTAAGTGGTGGGCGTTTGCATCTGTGCTCGTATTTCGACCAAGCCTTCGCTGTGTGGCCTTTTATCAATCATGATGCCATCTTCACTTTTGACGAACTGCCATGGGTTGGCATAAGTCAGTGTCGATAGGGCGCAGAGGCCGAGTACCAAAATCTTAGGTAATGTCATTATTCTTCCATAAAAAGAAAAGCTTATCTGCTAGGAGTATAGAATAGAAATGGACTTAGTAGGTGTTGCCAATCGCTTTGGGTTGGCCTCTTTGGGGAAAATCCCAATGAAAACGGAAGCGTTCGGTCGCTTCCGTTTTATTCTTGGGCAATGGATAAGCGCTGTAGGCTAGAGCTTATAGGCTTCTACGGTTTTGATGGTTGTCCAGTTGCTGTTGGCGTCTTGGATGAACTCTTGTGTATTCTCCAGCCAGCGTTTCTGAACCGATTTGTCTAAGTTCAGATACAACTTTCCATCTTCCATCTTCCACCTTCCAAGCGAGAGGGTCGGTTTCAAACTTCTTACCCATGGCTACTCCAAACGCGCAGTAACCGCCATATTGAGGGGCATAGGCTTCTGGATTGGCTCGAAATTCATCTCTGTTTTCACTGCTCGCAAAGTTATAGATCGCATTCTTATAGGTCGCTGTGAACTCAGATGTGCCTTTTACTGGACCTTCATTGGCAAAGTAAGCGACAGGATCATAGCCTTTAATTGCGAGGTTATTGCTGTCGACACTCATATCAAGGTCTGCTGCCATTAACGAAAAGCTGGTGCCTAGTAACGCGGCCATTAGAGTGATTTTTTGACTGGTCGATTTCATGTGTGACATATCAAGTTCCTTGTCAGTGTTGGTTATCTTGTTTGAAATAATTTAGCCCACTCTTCCGGTCTATAGAGGGACAAAAGAACTAAAAACTAAGCGAATCGTTCGGAGGATGCATGGATCTGCTTTCACAACTAATGGAACACTTCTCGATACGCACTGGCGTTTTCTATTCTGGAAACCTGTGTGGAGTATCGTCATTTAACGCGCAACAAGGTAAAGAGGGCCACCTTCATGTATTGAGCGCGGGGGAGTTGAGCTTGTCTAGCGCTCACACGGAACACAGGCATTTGTCGCAGCCTTGCATTGTTTATTTGCCGAAATGGCGTCACTGGCCGCGATGTCTCGTACTCAGTTTATTGAAGCGTTCAAACGGGAAGTGGGTGAAACGCCGGGAGATTATGTGCAAAAGTGGCGAGTCTCTGTTGCTCAATCTCTGTTATTGCAAAATAAGCCGATCAATTGGGTCGCTGATGAAGTGGGTTACAATAGCTATTCAGGATTCTCACGTGCTTTTCAACATGTTGCCGGAGTGTCGCCGCGCCTTTGGCTAAAGCAAAATGCGTCGTGAAACGGCAGGCAATCCCCACCCGATTTATGGCTATTCGTATCTGGCTGGTCTATGTTTTAGCGGAAATTGTATGTAGTTTGTTCTTTTATCGGAAGAGGGTGTAAAAAGGTGGACTTTATAAGCTCGTTGTAACATCCTGCCCGTCCTATTTTATCTAGACACCAATGAGACGAAGTGCCTGCTGAACATTATTCAGCCTCCCGTATCTCATTAAAGTATTAAGGAGTTCAACTTGAACCTATTTGTAAGAGACCTTACCGTTATCGATTCTTCATACATCTGTGAACACAGAGGGGTCGTAGGAGATAGTTGGATTTTAGATGTCACCATGTCTGGTGAACTTAATGAAATGAGCATGGTGCTGGATTTTAGCAAGGTCAAAAAGCAGATCAAACAGCTTGTCGATGAGCATGTTGATCATCGTTTGCTGCTGCCAATGCAGAGCGCTGCAATTGTTCTTCAAGCGAGCAAAGCGGGCTACTCTAAGGTTGATGTGTTGCGTGGTGACAAGAGTCTTCATCTACATTGCCCTGATGAAGCATATTGCCTCATTGATGCAGAAGCGATCACCATCGAGAGTGTGACCGCACACGTTTACAATATTCTTCGCGATAACCTACCAAGTAACGTCACAGGGTTAGAGATCACCCTACGTCATGAGAACATTAATGGCGCGTTCTACCACTACACCCATGGTTTAAAAAAGCATGATGGCAACTGCCAACGCATCGCGCATGGTCACCGTTCTCCAGTAGAAATCGTGGTCGATGGTCAGCGTGACGGGCAACGTGAACAAGCATTTGCTCAGCGTTGGGAAGACATTTATTTAGGTTCTAAAGAAGACCAAGTTTCAGTTTCATCACTTAACCTGAGTGAAAACGCGAACAGTGTTAATGATGAAAGTCACTATGGCTTCCGCTACACCGCGCCACAAGGCGAATTTGAGCTAGCGATTGCTAAGAGTGAGACGGAAATTTTACCGACAGATACCACGGTGGAATTACTTGCTGGCTATATCGCGGATCAAGTTGAACCGAGCCTAGCAGAGAACCAATCACTACAAATCGTCGCTTATGAAGGTGTTGGCAAGGGCGCAATGGCGTTCCGATAACACTCCAGCGAGTGACACAGTCTCATTACTGACATGATGAAATAAAGGCAAGATAATCCGTTATCTTGCCTTTACTTTTTGTGACTCTTTAAAACTGATTTAGCTGATGATGTTAGGCACAAACACTAACGAAGCAGCACACGTCGCAGTGGTGTTTTTTCGATTCCAACAACCAACCCGAAGCTCAACAATACGGTGCCAAAAAATACCGTAACGTCTTTTGCCAATTCCGTAATGCCTAAAACTCCACAGACATTGAACAACACGATAATGATCAGCAAATGGCTGACGTAGATACCTAGCATGCGATTTGAAATGGCGCGAACCCAAGCGTAGTTACCCATGCTTGGATTTGCTAAAAGCCACATGAACACGCCCATCCCCCATAGCGCCGTGCCAAACAAGAAATCATTCATGTTGAATCCGACGTCGAACGTGGTGAGCCATGATGCCTCAGCAAAATGAATCAACATGCCTAACGCTAATAACCCCAACGCTTTAGTTGATGACACCTTCCATTGATTCTGACGAATAAGGAAACCTAAGGTCACCATTAACGTGCTAAAGAACGGGCCATTACGCGTGAAGAAAGGTGCTTCTACCCCGGTTAGCGTTGCGTAGCTGCCCGCTAAAACACCATAAACGTAAAGTACAATGGCCGCTGGTAATAGCAGTTTGTCGAGTTTCATTTCGACTATCAAAGCAATGATCAAAACTGCACATACGAGAGCGGGAATAAACCATAAATGAACCAATCCACCCTCTAAGAAAGAGTTAAGTGGCGTGTTCATTAAGAAACCCCAATAGCCTTGGCGCTCACCTAGGTAACCAAACTCTTCTACCTTCGCGAGGTTGAATGGCATCACTAAGCAAATGATGCTCCATGCTAACCAAACCTTAAGCAGTGGTTTAGAGTAATTAATGACGGTTTGCCACGGGGAGGCAGTCAGCTTGGGCTGAATAAGATAACCGGAAATTAGGAAAAACAGAGGTACCGCAAAACGAGCGGTTTGGTTGAGTACATAACCGATCCAAGGCACTTCATCTATTTGCCAATAAGTGAGTGCCACTTGGCCATGTAAACCAATGATCGCCAAGATAGCAATCACTCGACCCAACTCAATACTGGCGATGTGTTGTGAAGGCGTATGTTGAACGGAAGACATATCAGATCTCTTAGTAAAATTTTTACGAAATCTAGCAGTCTTTATGCCCAACCAGTTAGTCCTAAATCAAGGCTTATGACCTTTGTTTCAAGGCTAGTGTCGGTTTTTTGAAGCCTGTCGCAGCTATATTAAATCCATTGCAGTAAGTACAAAAATACCGAGAGTACAAGTGATAAGAGAAACAACAGTAGTAAGCGCGATGATGTTAGCCGCCAGTGTTGAGTTTCCTCCCATCGCACGAGCCATAACGTAGCTTGCCGCTGCCGTTGGTGCCGCGCTCATCAAGAAGATAAGCCCGAGATCGAGCCCTTCAAATCCTAAGTAACCAGCCGCCAATGTAATCAGTAACGGTGAGGCAATTAACTTGTAGCTAGAGGCAAACCACGTCGATAACTTTTCTTGTTTGAGCGAGCTGATATCGAGCGACCCACCGGTACACAGCAGTGCTAAAGGCAACGTCATGTTGGCAAAATATTGACCAGCATCAGTGACCATTTTTGGGATAGGAATCGAAAGTGCATAGAAGACGACCGCTAAGAAAATAGCGATGATCAATGGGTTTTTGGTAATCGACTTAGCGATCACTTTAATCGCTTTCGCGCCTGTGTCTTCGCCTTTGGGTGTCAGTGCAATTACGGCTTGAATGTTATATAGCACGGTTAGGGATGCGACATAGATAGCCGCCAATGCCACGCCTTGGTTACCATAAATATTAGCTACATAGGCGAGGCCGATGATCGCGGTATTAGCGCGGAATCCACCTTGGACAATCACACCTTGATCTTTCGAACCTTTAAATACTAACTTGGTCGAGAAAATCGTGAACAAGAAAAAGATAAAGTTAGCGATGACGCCAAAGGCAACTAACGCGCTACTGGCTGAAAAGTTGTGATTCGATTGAACAATACTCAGAAATAGCATCGCGGGTAGGGTGACTTGAAAGACCACCTTAGATGCGACATCAATGAAATTGTCGTTGATTAAGCCGATTCGTTTGAGCATCACACCAAGAAACAGCATTAAACAGATAGGGCCTGTTACTGACGCCGAAAACGCAAACTGTTCCCAAAGTGTGTTCATTGTTTTTCCTTTGTTAGTCGATTTCAATTTCCTTTGAATACTGTCGCATTTTTCCACAATTCTTTGAGAAGAGAAATTGAATCCCAATAGATAAGTAAAAATCTTTGAAAAAAAGAACGAACGTGCTAAAAATAACGTATCAGATTTATCCTTGGTGAATAATGAGTAAAGGAAAGATAACCAAAGAGTATATTTTGAGTCATGCATTCGCACTTGCGAGTGAAAACGGGCTTGAGAGTTTGACGATTGGCGAATTAGCCAAACAGTGTGGCATGTCTAAGAGTGGCTTGTTTGCACACTTCAACTCTAAAGAAAACCTGCAACTCTCTGTACTCGAGTATTCCAACGCCATATTCACTGAAAGAGTCATCATTCCGGCGAGAGAGTTGGGCGACGGTGATATTGAAGCCAAGCTGAAACAACTGCTCGATAATTGGCTTGGCTGGAACCATTCGTTCCAAGGCAGCTGCATGTTTATTGATGCTTGGAAAGATGCAGGCAGCGAAACTTCTGTGATTCAGAAGGCACTGCAGAAAACCATTTCAGTGTGGATTGATTACTTGACGATTCAGGTAGAAAAAGCGGTTGAAAGCAAACAATTCAGAGCCGATTTAGACCCGAAACAGGCAACCTTCGAGTTGTACGGTCTTTATTTGAGTGCGAACTTGTTCTACTCATTACGGGGCCAACAAGCCAGCCACACTCATTTTTGGAGTGGTGTAGAGCGCTTAATCGCTAGCTGGAAAGAGGTTTAGCTCGCAAAGCATCTGAGTTTTGTTTAACTAAGGCTTATAAGAAATTTTAAGAGAAGTGGCGGCAAGCAGCCATAAAAAGCGCTATCGCCATTTTTTACACTAACAAATAGCACGGTCGTTCGATTTTTAGGGCCGAGCTCGATCCGCCAATGATGATGGCGATACAAGGAACGGTCATGAGTGACAAAATCTATTTCAATACATCGAACAAATTCAGCTTCAAGCGTAGCTTGATTGGCGCTACAACCAATCTGCACTACATTTTAGCGCCGAGTCATGCAAAGAAAACGGCACGTAAACTGCTGCTCACTCCGATGCGTACCGAGCAAAAAAACGCGGATCCACAAGGGCTTATTAAGAGTGAAATCAAAGGTCGTGATGGCGTTTTAAAAACCTATTCTTTGGGTACGGGGCCTGTTTGGGTGCTGACTCATGGTTGGTCTGGCACCGCGAGTCAATTCTTTCCTTTAATGGAACACATCGCTGCTAAAGGTTTTACTGCAATGGCTTACGATCATCCTGCTCATGGTGGCAGTGATGGCGTACATGGTCATATCCCAGCGTTTGTGAATGGTTTGGAAGCTGTTCTCGATTCGGTGGGTGAAGTAGCAGGTTTAGTTGGTCACAGTATGGGCACGGCTTCTGCGTTGGAATGTAAGCACGTTAAATTGGAAAACAAGCCATTATTGCTGATTGCACCTGTACTGGATTATCTAGAAAACCTATTTGGCAGCGTTGCGCGTTCTGGCTACTCAATGAAGTTGTTTGAGGCGGTCGTGGGTGAAGTGGAAGAGCAGTTTAACTATCCAATTCAGTCTGTTGATCCCTATGGAAAGCTAGCGCTTCGTGAGTCTCAGACGATCATTGTTCATGATGAGCAAGACAAGTTTACTAAGTTTGATGTGTCTCAGCGAGCAGCTAATGAAATGGGTCGCGTTACCTTGATTGCGACTCAAGGCCAAGGTCACGGGCGAGTGATGAAGTGCCCACAAGTGTTTGAGAGCTTTGATAACTTAATTGGCTAAGCACAACGAGCGCAAGTCAGTAGGACGCCAGTAAAAAGATCCTAAGCTCAAAGCTAAGAAAACAAACATTAAAAAGGCCAACCAGACATTATCTGGTTGGCCTTGCTTTTAGGTGCTTAGTTGGTGTTTAGCTCAATCCTATTTTTAGTTAGCACAGCTTGCTGGGCCGATCTCTTTCCACACGCCCCATTGGCCTGTCGTTGTTGGATCTTCACCGGTTGTCCACCATTTCGCTTCCCAAACCTTACCGCCTTGAGTCACTTGGTCGCCACCAGTGTAAACCGCGCCTGAATCCCAAGCGTTAGTACACGTACCGCCGCCTGTGGTTTTCTTAAGAACTTTCACTGAAGTAGCTGCTACCGATGTCTCTGTGCCATCGCTGACTGTTACAGAGAAGTTCAGCGTTGTATCTTTCGTGTATTCCGCTGCGACAAAGCTCACTGAAGAACCTTGAACCATTGCATCAATACCAGCAGGTACATCCCATGTGAAGGTCAATGTGTCTTGGTCAGCATCGCTTGAAGCCGATGCATCAACCACGACTACATCACCCGCATTCACTTCAGCCGGAGCCGTAACCACTGCTACTGGTGCTGTGTTTACTGGGCCTGTATCTTTAGGGCTTACTGTTACAACAACGGTGTCAGTAGAAGTAGCACCTTCGTTGTCCGTTACCGTTAGGCTGAAGGTTAGTGTTTCTTGCTGAGCGACTTCAACAACATCGAAGCTCGCAACCGCAGCATTAGCGTTCGCCAGTGTTACTGCTGTACCGCCGACTTGAGACCAAGCGTAGCTCGCGATTGTACCGTCGCTGTCTTTTGAAGCGCTGCCATCTAGAGAAACAGAAGCTGGGCCTTCAACCGATTGGTCTGTACCTGCAGCTGCCGTTGGTTTGCGGTTGACAGGATCAGTTGTACCGCCCGCTAGGCCTTCATGCATTGCATTCAGGATGTCGCCGTTATCTGCATCAATTTCCCAAGAGAATAGACCCGCAAGGCCAAGGCTACGAACGTACGCGCCTTTTGCTTTTACAGAGCGATCATCATCAAATGTGATGAGCTGACCTGAAGTGCGGTTCCAAACGTAAGGCGCTTCTGCCATTTCGTCATAGCCATATTCGAAGCCGTTGATGCCTTGGTTATTCGCGCCAAGCATGTTTGCTTTAATGCCTTTGTAATCAATAACGCCATCTTCCCATACGCCTTGCGCAGAGCTGCCTTTCAGTTTGCCGTTACCCACCCCTGTCATAGGGTCGCTAGGATCGGTGAGTGATGATGGTAATACGCCTTCCCAACCACGACCGTACATCGCTGTACCAACCACAAGCTTGTTCGCTGGAACACCTTGCTCAAGCAACAGTTGGATGCCGTTGTCTGTGGTGTAAGCTGGGCCTGTGTATTGTTCGCCATTTTCATCAAGGCCTGTGCCATCACATTGACCAGGACGCATGAAGTTACCGCAGTTTAGTGCTGTTTGGTGACCTAACACGTTGTTCCAACCGCCGTAGAAGTCGTAAGTCATTGCGAAGATGTAATCCATGTATTGGATAGCATCGCCGTAGTTCACGTCTTCAATCTTATCGTGACCAACACCGATCGCAGAAGTGAGCTCGTAAGTACGACCGTTTTCCGCTTCTAGCTCATCTAGCATCACGCGAAGTTCTGCCATCAGTGCAATGTAAGCTGGGCCGTCATTTACAGGATCACCAAGGTCTGGAGCAGCACCGCCACCACCAGGGAATTCCCAATCGATATCCACACCGTCGTAGAATTTCCATGTGTTAAGGAATTTCTTAACAGACGCTACAAAGGTGTCACGGTTGGCTTTAGTTGTGAAATCAAAGAACGGGTCAGACAGCGTCCAGCCACCAATCGATGGGATGATCTTCAAATCAGGATTACGCTGTTTGAGCGCCATCATCATTGCGTAGTTACCCTTGATCGGTGAGCTGTATTCGTGGCCCGCTTGAGGGAAACTCTTCTGGAAAGCAGCCCATGGGTCGTGAATCACTACTTCGTAATCATTAACACCCTGACAAGCTGTCATGAGGGCGTTGTAGCTGTTTCCACCTACCGATTTTACTGATTCGTTAGGACCACAAATTGGGATGAAGCCGTAAAGGATGTGGGTCAAGTTATCAGCAGGTAGGTTATCTACCGTGTAGTCACGACCATAAATACCCCACTCAACAAAGTAAGTACCGACTACCGTGTTTGGATCTGTGTTGTATGACTTGTTGTTTGGATCCACATTCATCGCAAGTGGCGCTAAGTGTGCGCCATCTGTATCGGCAATCGTGATTTTAGCGGGTGCGCTTTTGCTACAACCTGTTTCGTCACACGCTTCTATTTCCATTTCGAATAAGCCGCCTTGGCCATATTCGAATGAAGCCGTGGTTTGGCTGCCAGTGATTGGGCCAGTGGCTACTTTAACGCCATCAAAGTAGATGTTGTACGTGTTTCCTGACGTTCCGCTCCATTGGTTGAACTTAACGTCGACTTTTGCTTTGTCGTGATATTTAACCATCTGGTTGTAGCCAGAGGTGGTTTCCATCGCGAGTTCAATTTTAGAAAATTGCAGGTTGTTGGAACCGTACATGTCGATGCTAGGTGCTGTTGGAGCAGCTAATGCTGTACCAGATAGCGCTAGAGCAATGCTTGCAGCACAGGTATTTATACGAATCATACTATTTCTCTCATTCCTTGAAGATTACGAGAACCCAATGGCCCCATAAACGGCTCCAATCAGTTTTGAAGGAGCTTCCCAGTCAGTATTCGAGAGAGTTTTAATTTCATAACTGAAAATAAATCCGTTTTCGATGGACAACTAAAAAATTGTATCTTGTTACAATTCTGTTGCTTAATGAATGAGAGGCTGAGTCCATGTTTTATAAAATAAAACATCCTTCAGTAGGAAAATCTCACAAGTGAAAATTCACGACATGAAGTTATGAAAAGGTGCGACAAACTATAAGAAAATACTGTGGATTGAAGCTGAATCACAAAGTGAAGTATGTTGAGCGAGCGGGGTCGATCGACGGGTAAACTTGAAGACGAATGCTTATGGCAGTATGGATAAGAGGGTTATCTTTTGAATTGCTCAGCTAAGGAAGCGCGTCGTTGTTGCATGACACTATGGGTATCACCAGTCGCAGTATCTTCGTAGCCTTCTTTAATAAATTGCTGAGATGGTACGCTTGGCTCTAATCGCTTTAAGCGAGGCGAATCGTAAGTACCACTGATGGTGTAAACGGTGGTTCCAGAGCCAGTGTTGATCGTGACGATCTTCCCGTCAAAATCGAATGAGGTAGTGATAAGACGATGATTCATCATCACACCGTTTTCTGAAAGTGTCAGGATGTCGGTGTTGTAAGGTGGCGCCGCAATCTCTATCCATGTGCCATAGACGTTGCTTGGGCTGACAGATTGCTGGTGGGCTTGGTAAGCAAAATAGCCGGCGGTGAGGGCAACCATAAAGCCAGCTAATAGGAAGCCGTAGAGTAACGAGTTGGCAAATAGATCTCTGCTTTTAGTCGGCTTTTTTGCCATTATCTCTTCATTTTTCGACTGATATTGTTTTAGATTCTATTAACTAAAACCTTAGTTTGCAAAAATTGTTCTAAGAGTTAGAAGCAGGATCGAATGTTCTAATAAATTTGGTTGCGTTAGTGGTTTTTAGCCTTGCTCCTCAGTATTTACGTTATCAATGAAAGCGAATTCCAGAAATGCTTAAGCTATGCGTATTTATTTCTTGTAGGAAAGTCTCGAATTGGTTAAAACAATTATCACCTAAATTTACGCATAGGCTTACTCGGTGAGCTCAATTATTGCAATTTGAAGATAACAAGGAAGTACAATGATTAAAGAAAACACATACTTTGAAGGTGGCGTTAAGTCGTTAGCGTTTAACCAGTCTGGTGCTGATGTGAGTGTTGGTGTAATGGCGGCTGGTGAGTACACTTTTGGTACTGCGGCTCCAGAAAAGATGACCGTTGTTAAAGGTGCTTTGATTGTAAAGCGTGTTGGCGATGATGATTGGACGACATACCAATCTGGTGAGTCTTTTGACGTTGCGGGTGACTCTTCATTCGACCTACAGGTAAAAGAAGCGACAGCTTACCTATGTGAGTATTTGTAATCAGATCTAAATTTGTTCAATCAGGGCATCGTTTGTCTCTGATTGAATAGAAAAAAACCACGCTCTAGGAGCGTGGTTAAATAAGTGATAGTAACCGGCAGTGGATAGTGTCACTTGTTTTTGTAGTCATCAAATGGATGACTAAATCGTTGTTCGTTGCAAAATCTCTTCAATCTTCAATCTTCAATCTTCAATCTTCAATCTTCAATCTTCAAAGCTCAAAGCTCAAAGCTCAAAGCTCAAAGCCAAGACATCAGTAAGTCTCAAACACACCGTTGTTGTAGTCTTGAATTGTCTGTTCAATCTCTTCCATCGAGTTCATGACAAACGGGCCATAATGCACAACCGGCTCATTAATCGGCTGACCAGAAAAAATCAGTACCCCTGAATCTTCCAAGCTACCCAAAGACAGCAAGTCAGCTTTGGTGAGCAGGGCAAGTTGACTTTGGTTGATCACTTTGTCGCCGATCTTAATACTACCCTTGTACACGTAAGTCATGGCATTGTGATTAACATTAGTCCCTAACGTCACTTTTTGCCCAGAATGAGAGCGCCAATCCGCAACGCTTAATGGCACACCTGTTTTCTGTAATGGACCCTGCGCTCGTAAAGCCTCTGAATCCTTGTCAGTTTGGTTGTGCAGTTCAAACCCTCCGGCAATCACTCTTAACAAACCACTTTGTTCACTTTGATGCTCCGCGATGCTTTCACTTTGGAAATCGTGATACTGAGCTGGCTGCATTTTGTGTGTCGCAGGTTGGTTTATCCAAATCTGAAAACCATGCAGCGCACCTTCTTCCATCATTGGCATTTCGCTGTGAATGACACCACGGCCTGCGGCCATCCATTGAGCGCCACCGCTGCGTAGCTCTCCAACATTCCCCATATGGTCTTTGTGTTGGAAGTGACCTTGGAGCATGTAAGTGAGCGTTTCTATCCCACGGTGAGGATGTGGAGGAAAGCCGCCAACATAGTCTTTGCTTTCATCCGACTTCAGTTCATCAATCATTAAAAATGGAGAGAAACGTGCGTTATTAAAACCTGCGAGTCGTTGGATTTTGACGCCATCACCATCTGAGGTGGCATGTGCTGTAATCACATGATCTACTGCTCTCACATTCGTCATTTTGAAACCCTCATAAACTTGAATAGCTGTAGTTTATGTAATTTGATTTAAAAAGAAGATGGCACAGCGTTGAGTGACTTATTCGAAAATCTTGAACAGGTAACAATATGAAATTATGTCTATAATCAATAGAGAGTATATCGCCAAGGAGGCCGCTATGGCAGTTCAGCAAAAACATGGCGAAAGGCATGGTCGGATAGGTTTTGATAACGACTTTACAACGGAGCAAAGCCAGCGCTTTACAGAGGTTGCAAACAGCGCAGTTAAACGCCGCGTGAAAAAACGTGAGATAGAAGCGCCGTTTATTCAGTCAGCTAAGCAAGCCGCTTTTAAAACCGTGGTGAGGCGACCTAAAGGGAATAACCCAAACCGAACACGTCAAGTCATATGGATTATTATGATCGGGTTAGTGAGTCTTTGGCTTATGTACCTTGCAGGTTAGCAGCGCCGCTCCGTTATAGGAATGGCTAGCGTTGGCGCGTTTTTAATAGCGTAACATTGTTCCCTTCGATCTTCGCTTCAAAGCAATCTTCAAGTTCAGATGAATCCGGTGCTGAGCTAACAAGGCTCGTTGGTAGTTCTTCTATCAGGGTCGATACTGGGTTGTCGTGATAATAAGCATATCGGTTTTTTCCTGAATGCTTGGCAACATACATCGCTTTATCAGCACATCTCGTCAGCTCATGTAATTCTTGGGCATCTTGCGGATACAAAGCAACCCCAACACTTAACGTCAATTCCTTGATTCTCTCGTTTGTTTGACAGCCGCTTTCGAACAGCCCGCAGATCCTATCTAGAATGCCGTCTAGATCTTTACGAGTTGGCACATCGTAGAGCATCAGAACAAACTCGTCTCCAGCAAAGCGCGCGATGGAATAATCGTATTCATGGCTTTTTCTGTCTCTGGTTCGAATGTTGTTGCTCAAGCGATTGGCAAAATGCTGTAAGACACTGTCTCCCACATCGTGCCCGTAGCTGTCGTTAATGCCTTTAAAGTCATCTATATCCAAAAAGACCAATGCCGTAAGTGATCGCTCACTATCCACTGTCGCAAGCTTTTCCACCGCCCAGCGCTCAAAGCTCCAACGGTTGGCCAATCCGGTAAGTTGGTCTCTGTAGGCCAGATCTTCAATGCCTTCTTTATAAAGGCGTTGGATATAACTGACGGCTTTTGTGTAGTAATAAGCGGACGTGTGACACACCAAGCTCATGGTAAACAGGCTAAGAATAAACCGATGTGTGCTGTTAAATGGCAGAGAAAAGTTATTGGGCATTGCCGTAATTAAGGTGCTGATAAACAAACAAAATGAGGTGCTGAAGATGATTCCAATTCTGAAGTCATTGATAAAAATCACCGCCGCCAGAATAGGGTAGAGCCAGAGGATGCGATCTGGGATGGCGTGACTGTACAAGAATAGGATGACGCCCTGAACTAGAAGAACACCACTCAGAATCAATTCGGAATACTCAGGATTGATGACTTTTCTTACATATAAAGCGTTAGAAATGGCAATGATGGCGAAGCACAATTCGAATATTGACAGCGTGTAATGCTCGCCTTCGAAGTAAGCCCAAGTATAGAAAATGAATAACGCAGCGGCAGTCAGTGAAAAGGAGTGGACAATTTTTTGCTTGCGGGTGGATCGTATGTCCGCCATTTCTTCTAGGTGCCTGCCGACGAGCCTTTTCATGTGATCTGTGCCAAAGTTTTTGATAATGGTGTTAATAGTAGATTAAATAACAAGCTATGCAGAGGCTTAGATGTCTATTTAGTGTGACTACTATCAAGGTTTCATATGAAAGGCTGTTCAATCAATTCCAAATAGTGATGTATATCACCGATGGTGCTGGTCATCTCTAGAAGATTAGATTTAAGCATCAAACTTGTAACCGTTGTTTGATCTTTATCTACTTGCTTTCCAGAGAGTTACTCCACATAGTTTGTAAACGACCAAAATTAAGAAAGGCTCATTATGTTAATTACCTTTAGTTGTAAAGCTCATGCTAGTGTCACGATGTTTGGTGAAGTCGGCCTCCAGTTCATCAAGATGCTTGGGCATAGCGGCTCCATCCCAGGTGCTATGGATGCTTCAGAGGTTCCTCAAGCTCTGGATAATCTACGTGCTGCTATTGCAGCAGAGCAGAGCAAGTCCGTAGAGCATGAAAATACTGATGACGACAATGAAGAAGAGGTGGTTGAAGCGCCTGTTAATATCGGTAGTCGAGCGTTCCCACTGGTTGAATTATTAAAAGCTGCCATCAAAGATGAATGTGAAGTAATGTGGGAAGACGGTAGCGGCAAGCGACTGTAGTACGATTCACGCGAAACGTAACAAGCCTATTGAATCTATTTTAATCAGAATGAATGCTGAACCAGTATCGGACACACCATGACCATGGAGTTTTATGGTGATGAACCGATACTGGTGTTTTTTTAGTGAAGTAATCCACTCGTTTCTGTTTATTTACAAGGTTCGTCAGCCCTGAAATGAGTGACTTTTGTTATCGTAATATCAATCCATAACAGACCGTAAACAAAGTGATGCTGTTCACGCTTTCTTGACTCCCAATTCTGAACTAAGAATTTTTCCTAGTTATTCTAAGACCCTCTCTCATGCGGTCGATTTTTAGACTCCTTATTATTTCACGGTCAACTAACAAACAATGTATGGCCGCAATTATGCCGTGCAGACCTCACAAAAAATAAGAGAGTTCACAATGTTAAAGTTCCTAGATCAGGTTCGAAAACCGACGCTGGATCTTCCGGTCGAAACTAGAAGAAAAATGTGGTTTAAACCATTCCTACAATCTTACCTCGTCGTGTTCATTGGTTATCTAACCATGTATTTGATCCGTAAGAACTTCAATGTCGCGCAAAACGACATGATTTCTACTTATGGATTATCGATGACGGATCTAGGTCTTATCGGTCTGGGTTTCTCTATCACTTACGGTATCGGTAAAACCGTCGTTTCCTATTATGCCGATGGTAAAAACGGCTTTGTTTCCTAAATCAGGGAACTAATGCTTAAAGCTACGATCAGATCATCTAAGTTCACTCACATACTTAGAGCAATGCCAAAGCCTCGCTACAGAACAACTAACTGGAAACAATATAACCAAGCCCTAATCAATCGTGGTTCACTGACATTCTGGATTGATGAGGAAGCGATTCAACAGTGGAAGCAACTCAAGCAAGGTAAACGAGATCGACCTCGATTGTTTAGTGACTTAGCCATTACGACCGCCCTCATGGTTAAACGAGTATTCGCGATGCCGTTGAGAGCGTTACAAGGATTCATCGATTCTGTTTTCAAACTCGCTCAACTCCCGTTGTCATGTCCTCATTATTCATGCATCAGTAAACGAGCCAAAACGGTTAATGTGTCATTCAAGACAAAGACCCGAGGCGCAATACAGCATTTAGCCATTGATGCAACAGGGCTAAAGGTCTACGGTGAAGGTGAATGGAAAGTAAAAAAACATGGTACTGACGGGAAGCGTCGAGTTTGGCG